>NZ_JBRREH010000061.1:0-28412 GCF_056760175.1 Stenotrophomonas sp. STEN021
CACCATGCTGGTGTGGGGCCCCCTCCCGTTCGGCTGTGGGCCCTTCCCCCGCCCGCCCCCGGGTGTGCGGCGCGCGCCACTACAGTTGATGCTTATTCCATTGCCGCTTCCAGCGCCTGCGACAGCCGCTCCACCGCAATCACTTCCATGCCCTTCACCGTGCCGGCCTTGGGCGCATTGGCCTTGGGCACGATGGCGCGCTTGAAGCCATGCGTCGCAGCCTCGCGCAGGCGATCCTCACCGTTGGGCACCGGGCGGATCTCACCGGACAAACCCACCTCGCCAAAGGCAATGGTCTTCTCCGCCAGCGGCCGGTCCTGCAGCGAGGACAGCACCGCCAGCAGCACCGGCAGATCGACGGCGGTCTCCTGTACGCGGATGCCGCCAACCACATTCACGAACACGTCCTGATCGCCGACCAGCACGCCGCCATGACGGTGCAGCACCGCCAGCAGCATCGCCAGCCGGTTCTGCTCCAGACCCACCGCCACCCGCCGCGGGTTGGACAATGGCGAGGAATCCACCAGCGCCTGCACTTCCACCAGCAGCGGCCGGGTGCCTTCACGGGTCACCATCACGCAGCTGCCGGGCTGGCGGGTGCTGCCACCAGACAGGAAGATCGCCGATGGATTGGGCACCTCCTTCAAACCTTTTTCGCCCATCGCAAACACGCCCAGCTCATTGACCGCACCAAAGCGGTTCTTGAAGGCGCGCAGGATGCGGAAGCGGCTACCGCTTTCACCTTCGAAATACAGCACCGCATCCACCATGTGCTCAAGCACACGCGGGCCGGCGATACCGCCCTCCTTGGTGACATGGCCGACCAGAAACACAGCCGTACCGGTTTCCTTGGCAAAGCGCACCAGCCGCGCTGCGCTTTCGCGCACCTGGCTGACCGAACCCGGCGCGGCCGTCAGCGCCTCGGTCCACAACGTCTGCACCGAGTCGGCGACGATCAGTTTGGGCCGCGCCTTCACCGCGTGCTGCAGGATGTTCTCGACACCGGTCTCGGACAGTGCGTTGATGCCCTCCAGTGGCAGGTCCAGGCGCACCGCCCGGCCGGCCACCTGCGACAGCGACTCTTCGCCGGTGACGTACAGCACCGGCAAGCTGCTGGCCATCTTGGCCACCGCCTGCAGCAGCAGTGTGGACTTGCCGATACCCGGATCGCCGCCAACCAACACCACCGCGCCTTCCACCAGCCCACCACCCAGCACCCGGTCGAACTCGCTGATGCCGGTGGAAACCCGCAGATGCTCGGTCTGCTGCACGTCCTTCAAGGCGGTGATCCTGGGTGCCTCGACCTTGCCGGCCCAGCCACTGCGGCGTGCCGCCGGCGCCTTTGCCGCCGTGGCGGTCTCAAGCACGATCTCGCTCAGCACGTTCCATACACCACATTCGGTGCACTGGCCCTGCCACTTGCTGTACTCGGCGCCACATTCGCTGCAGACGTATGCGCTGCGGGTCTTGGCCATGGAAATTCCTATCTGCGTCAGCGCCGCAGGATAGCCCACCAATGTCGCAAAGGCTGCGACAGCTAAAGTCCCCGCCACTGCTGCCGCTAGCTAAGCGGGGCTATGCTCCGTCTCGACGTTCAGGAATTCGCATGATCGGCACTTACAATCAGGGCCTCGTTGTCGTCTCGTTGCTGGTGGCGATCCTTGCCTCCTACACCGCGCTGGACATGTCAGCGCGTGTTGCCAGCAGCCAAAGCCGTCGGGCAGCGCGCATCTGGCTGGTGGGTGGCGCGGTGGCGATGGGCCTGGGCATCTGGTCGATGCATTTCATCGGCATGCTCGCCTTCAAGCTGCCGATCCCGGTCGGCTACGACCTGCTCCTGACCGTCTGTTCGCTGGCGGCATCCATTGCCGCCTCCATGTATGCACTGTGGCTGGTGTCGCGGCAACGGCTAGCAGTCAGCCGCCTGTTGGCTGGCGCGGTGCTGATGGGACTGGGCATTGCCGCCATGCACTACATCGGCATGGCTGCAATGCAGATGCAGCCTGGCATCGATTACGACCCGGCATGGTTCACCGCTTCGATCCTGATCGCCATCGGCGCCTCGGCGGCGGCACTGTGGATCGCACAGCGCCTGCGCCATGAACAACCCAGGCTGATGCCGATGCGCCTGCTCGCATCGCTGGTGATGGGCATTGCCATCGTCGGCATGCACTACACCGGCATGGCTGCTGCACGCTTTCCCGCCAACGCCATCTGCGGCGCGATCAGCGGTGGCGGGCTGGATACACACCTGCTTGCCGGGCTGGTGATCGTCACCACGATTGCCACCCTTGCCGTCGCACTGCTGGCCTCGGTTTTCGACGGACAGATGCGGTTGCGTACCGGCCTGTTGGCCCATTCACTGGCCAATGCCAATGAAAAGCTGGTGCAGGCAGCCCTGCACGACCCCCTGACCCAGCTGCCAAACCGCGTGCTGCTGCAGGACCGCATCGAGCGCGCCATCGAGAAAGCCAACCGGCGCGAATTCGGACTGGCCTTGATGTTCTGCGACCTGGATGGCTTCAAGAACGTCAACGACGCCTACGGCCACCAGCTTGGTGACCGCCTGCTGGTGCAGTTCAGCAGGAAGATCAGCGCATTGCTGCGCAGCCAGGACACCTTCGCCCGCCTCGGTGGCGATGAGTTCGTCATCGTGATGGCGATCGATACACCCGACGATGCTGCACTGATGGCTGAGCAGATCAGCGCCGCCATCAGTACGCCCTTCCTGATCGACAATGCCGAGCTACTGGTCAGCACCAGCATCGGCATCGCCCTGTACCCAGAGGACGCCAGCAACGAACGCGAGTTGATGATGCATGCCGATGCGGCCATGTATCACGTCAAGCACAGCGGCCGGAACGGCCACGCATTCTTCACCTCGACCATGCAGGCAGGTACGCGCCAGCGCCTGCGCCTGCTGCAGGACCTGCGCCACGCAACCGCACGCAATGAACTGGTATTGCACTACCAACCCAAGTTCCCGGCCGGCGGCAGCCGCGCCAACGGTGCCGAAGCGCTGCTGCGCTGGAACCATCCGGAGCTGGGCCTGCTGTCGCCCGATGTATTCATTCCCGTTGCCGAACGCAGCGGCCTGATCATCCCGATCGGCGAATGGGTGCTGGACGCCGCCTGCGCACAGCTGCGTAGCTGGCATGACGCCGGCAACACGGATTGGTCAATGGCGGTGAACCTGTCACCACTGCAGTTCGCCTCGCCGACGCTGGTGGAGACGGTGCGCTGTGCGCTTGAGCGCCACGCACTGGACCCACGCCAGTTGACCCTGGAGGTCACCGAAAGCACCGCAATGAAGGACGTGGATGCCAGCCTGCAGATACTGGAAGCATTGACCGCGATGGGCGTACGCATCGCCATCGATGACTTCGGCACCGGGTACTCCAGCCTGCTCTATCTCAAGCGCATGCCAGCGACGGAACTCAAGATCGACCGTGCCTTCGTCCGTGACCTGGAGCACAACAGCGAGGATGCGGCCATCGTCTCCTCGATCATCGCACTGGGCCGCACGCTGCAATTGCAGGTCGTCGCCGAAGGCGTGGAAACCGAGGCGCAACGTAACTTCCTTGGCGAACTGGGCTGCGACGTATTGCAGGGTTACCACCTCGGCCGGCCGATGGCGGCTGCGGATTTCATCAGCCGCAATAGCTGAAGCAAGCCCGCCGTTTGTAGGAGCGGCGTAAGCCGCGAAGCTGGCAACGCCTGAAAAGCCCGAAAGCCACCCCCTCCCCAGCCCTCCCCTTGGCTTCGCCAGAGGGAGGGGGCAACCGAGCCATGCTCGGCAGCGGCTTCGCCAACAATGCCAGCCAGCCTTGTGGGAGCGGCGTAAGCCGCGAAGTCCGGGATTCTGCAGATCCCAGGAATGCCGCCCCCTTAAGGATGGCCAGCTTCGCGGCTTGCGCCGCTCCTACAGCTGCAGCTGGCGGGTGCATTGCCGGGAAGGCCCCTGCCGAGCATGGCTCGGCACTACAAAAGCGAAACAAAAACAAAGGCCGCCTTGCGGCGGCCTTTGTTCAACATCCAAGCGATCAAACCGCTCAGTGCATCATGTGAGCGTTCATGTTCCACATGACCCACAACGTACCCAGCACGATGATGCCGATCACCACCAGGGTGAACATGCCGGCATTGACGTTCCAGCGGGCAGCCGAGGAACGGTCAAGGTGCAGGAAGAACACCAGGTGCACCAGCAGCTGCAGGATGCCTGCAACCACGATCACCGCGCCGGTGGCGAAGCTGGACATGCCACCGCTCATCACCACCCAGAACGGGATGATGGTGAGCACTGCAGCCAGCACGAAGCCGATCAGGTAAGACTTGACGCTGCCGTGGCTTTCGCCAGCGGCACCGTGTGCATGATTGTCATGTGCGGACATTACATCGCTCCCGACAGATAAACGACAGAGAACACGCCAATCCAGACCAGATCCAGGAAGTGCCAGAACAGGCTCAGGCATGCCATGCGGGTCTTGTTGCGCGGGGTCAGGCCATCCTGCTTGAGCTGGATGAACATCACTGCCAACCACAGCAGACCAGCGGTCACGTGCAGACCGTGGGTACCAACCAGGGCGAAGAACGCCGACAGGAAGGCACTCTTGTCCGGGCCGTGGCCGTTATGGATCAGGTGGTTGAACTCCCAGATTTCCATGCCCATGAAGCCGGCACCCAGCAGCCAGGTGATGGCCAGCCAGAAGAACATCAGGCCCTTCTTCGACTGGTGCATGGCGATCATGCCCAGGCCGAAGGTCAGCGAGGACACCAGCAGCAGCGCGGTTTCCCACGCCACGAACGGCAGCTCGAACAGGTCCTTGGCCGACGGGCCACCATTGGTGCCGCCGGACAGAACCACATACGTCACGAACAGGGTGGCGAAGATGAGCAGATCGCTCATCAGGTACACCCAGAAACCGAAGACGGTGTTCTCGCTGGTGTCGTGATGCTCGTGGTGGTCATCGCCATGGTCCGCAGCGTGCGCTGCGGAACCGTGGGTCATCGTGTGGGCGTTCGTGCTCATGCCTTCACCTCGGTCTTCACCAAGCCCTGAGCTTCCAGGTGCTTACGGTGTTCGTTTTCGATACGTTCCACCTCGGCCGCCGGCACCCAGTAATCCACGTCCTTGTCGAAGGTACGGTAGATGAAGGTGGCGATCATGCCGACCAGGCCGATGATGGCCAGCAACCAGATGTGCCAGACCATCGCAAAACCCAGCACCAGGCTGAACGCGCCGATGACAACGCCGGTGCCGGTGTTCTTCGGCATATGGATGTCGCTGTACTTGGCCGGCTTCTGCCAGGCTTCGCCGCGCTGCTTGCGGTGCCAGAATTCGTCCAGCTCCTCACCCTTGGGCAGGGTGGCGAAGTTGTAGAACTGCACCGGGGAAGCGGTTTCCCACTCCAGGGTACGGGCATCCCACGGATCGCCAGTCAGGTCAGCATTCTTCTTGCGGTCGCGGATGGACACGGCGATCTGGATCACCTGGCACAGGATGCCCAGGGCGATGATCGCGGCGCCGACAGCAGCAACGATGAAGTACGGCTGGTAGTCCATGTTCGGGTAGCTCTGCATACGACGCGTGGCACCCATGAAGCCCAGTGCGTAAAGCGGCATGAAGGCCACGTAGAAGCCGATGAACCAGCCCCAGAACGCACGCTTGCCCCAGGTTTCATTCAAGGTGAAACCGAACATCTTCGGCCACCAGTAGGTGATACCGGCAAACATGCCGAACACCACGCCGCCGATGATGACGTTATGGAAGTGGGCAATCAGGAACAGCGAGTTGTGCAGCACGAAGTCGATGGCCGGGATCGCCAACATCACGCCGGTCATGCCGCCGATGGTGAAGGTGACCATGAAGCCGATCGTCCACAACACCGGCGAGGTGAAGTGCACGCGGCCGCGGTACATCGTGAACAGCCAGTTGAAGATCTTCACGCCGGTCGGGATCGAGATGATCATCGTCGTGATGCCGAAGAAGGCATTGACGTTGGCACCCGAGCCCATGGTGAAGAAGTGGTGCAACCACACCAGGAACGACAGCACACCGATCGCACAGGTGGCGTAGACCATGCCCTTGTAGCCGAACAGGGTCTTGCGCGAGAACGTGGCGATCACTTCAGAGAACACACCAAATGCCGGCAGCACCAGGATGTAGACCTCCGGGTGGCCCCAGATCCAGATCAGGTTGATGTACAGCATGGCGTTGCCGCCACCATCGTTGGTGAAGAAATGCGTACCCAGGTAACGGTCCAGGGTCAGCAGCACCAGGGTGATGGTCAGCACCGGGAAGGCAGCAATGATCAGCAGGTTGGTGACCAGGGCGGTCCAGCTGAACACCGGCATGTGCATCAGCTTCATGCCCGGGCTACGCATCTTGAGGATGGTGATGAAGAAGTTGATACCGCTCAGCGTGGTACCCAGGCCGGAGACCTGCAGCGCCCAGATGTAGTAATCCATACCGACGCTTGGACTGTATTCCAACCCCGACAAGGGTGGGAACGCCAACCAGCCGGTCGCGGCGAACTCACCGATCCACAGCGAGATCATCATCAGGCCGCAGCCTGCGACGAACAGCCAGAAGCTCAGCGAGTTCAGGAACGGGAAGGCAACGTCGCGGGCACCAATCTGCAGCGGCACCACCAGGTTCATCAAACCGGTGATCAGCGGCATGGCCACGAAGAAGATCATGATCACGCCGTGGGCGGTGAAGATCTGGTCGTAGTGGTGTGGCGGCAGATAGCCTTCGGCGCCGCCAGCAGCAACCGCCTGCTGGGCACGCATCATGATCGCGTCGGAGAAGCCACGCAGCAGCATCACGAACGCCACGATCAGGTACATCGCGCCGATCTTCTTGTGGTCCACCGAGGTGAACCACTCCTTCCACAGGTAGCCCCACAGCTTGAACTTGGTGACCGCGGCTACAACAGCCAGGCCGCCCAGCATCGCGCCGATGAGGGTGGTGAGCACGATGGGATCGTGCGGCAGTGAATCAAGAGAGAGTTTTCCAAGCATCGTCATTCTCCCGAGGCGCCATGGCCGGCATGTGCGGCTTCGGCGGGCTCGTTGGCAGTGTGACCGGCGTGGCCGTCAGCCGTGGCGGCAGCAGGCGCAGCGGCGGCAGGAGCCTCGTGGCTCATGGCAGCGTGGTCCATCGCGTCATGGCCCATCGCAGCGTGGTCCATGGCTTCGGCCTGCATCGCCTCGTGGCCAGCACCTTCGTGCGACATCTTCTTGCCATCGTGCTTCATGCCGAAGTGGTGATTCTCACCGGCATGCTTGGCAATGATGGCGTCGAACAGGCCCTTCTCGGTACTGCCGTAATAGGTCACCGGGTGCCAGTCGTGGTTCTGCTCGGTGGTGAGTTCAGCGAACGCCTTCTGGTCCATGACCTTGGCATCGCCGCGCACCTTGGCCAACCAGGCCTGGTATTCCTCATTGCTCACCGCATGCGCGGTGAAATGCATCTTGCTGAAGCCTGCACCGCTGTAATGCGAGGAGCGGCCTTCATAGCTGCCTGCCTCGTTGGCGATCAGGTGCAGCTTGGTTTCCATGCCGGCCATCGAGTAGATCATGCTGCCCAGATGCGGAATGAAGAACGCATTCATCACCGTATCGGCGGTGATCTTGAAGTTCAGCGGGGCATCAACCGGGAAGGTCAGCTCGTTGACCACGGCGATGTTTTCTTCCGGGTAGACGAACAGCCACTTCCAGTCCAGCGAGATCGCTTCGATCACCACCGGCTTGGTATCGGACTCCAGCGGCTTGTACGGATCCAGCGCATGCGAAGAACGCCAGGTCAGCACGGCCAGGACCAGGATGATCATGCACGGGATCGACCAGACCACCACTTCGATGGCGGTGGAGTGAGACCAGTTGGGCTCGTAACGGGCCTTGGTGTTGGATGCGCGGTACTTCCACGCGAACACCAGCGTCAGCACGATCACTGGGATGACCACCAGCAGCATCAGCACCGTACAGGTGATCAGCAGCGTGAGTTCATCCCGGGCGATCTGGCCCTTGGGGTCAAACAGGGCCCAGTCGCAGCCCGTCATCATGACGGCCATAGCGACAATGAGGCCCGGACGCAAAAAGCGTCCAAGAGTTTTCAACGGAATCATCGGTCGATCCAATTGCGAGGGAGAGCCGGACCTGGCAAGCCCATACATGCAAACGCAAACGAGCGCCCGGGGATTGCCCACCGGGGAGACATGTAGGGGGTTGTCAGATTTCAGCCCCGCAATTTTAGGCCTTCACGCACCACTTAAGAAAGGTATTGACAATGATTTCGCGCAGCAAAAGCGGGCAATCCTGTGCGACACGTTGTCGCACCTGCGCAGTGCCTTGACCCTGGCGTTGTCGCGATGCCCGCCTTCACGCCTTGGGCCCGCATCACCTGCGCCACGCAGGCAGCTTCAAGCCGGAAATCGATCACGCGCCAAAGACATGCACTCTGATGCGAACAACGAACCGAAAACACCTGAAGCTAAAAATAAAACAAAATCAATGCGTTACAAGACATCGGCCATGTGCCACGACCGAGCCTGCATCGGCATGCCAGCGAAGCCGACAAGAAACCCCGTCATTCAGGTAAGCCCGGCCCCGGTTCAGCCAGGGTAGGTACGCACGAGACAAAGGGCTCGATCAGTGCAAGATGCCCCATTACCGAGGCATACAGGCCTGTGCGGCAGGAACCTTGTTGATACGCAGGCAACGGATCTCACCTCACTCAACGCCCGGCTACACCATTGCACCCTGACCTGCAGTTCCGCTGCCCGGCATCAACCTCAAAACTGAATTCAACTACCACCCATCACCATGCCGCACCGGCATCCACTGAAGAGATCAGAACGTCACATCCACAGTGATGGTATCGGCATAGCTGCCAGCGGGCGGCGTCGCCTGCTCCGAATACACTCTGGCGTTGTAGTTGAATATCTGGCTACCGACACCCAACCCATTGCCTGGATTCACGTCGGCATCCGCGCTTGAACGCCTAGCCGAACCGATACTTCCCCAGACAGTCGTTCCAGCGGACTTGAAAATATCGTAGGCAAGAAGCTTGGGGCCCGATGCCATATGCCGCCGCCCACCATTCGGATTCTGCCCGCCACCGAGCCCTACCGTGTACGGACTGCCCTTAGTGCAGCTGACCCCGACGGACTGATTGACCGTTGGGAATGCAGCTACTACCGGAGCGTCACCAAAGGAAATATTGGGAGCACTGATCGTGCAGTCGTTGCTGACCGTCACACTGACCGTGAGGGGAACGGTCCCACTGCTGATATCCCTGCCCGTGCAGGTCCCGGAGCTGTCATAGCCGGTGCAATAGTCCCAATCCCAGTACAAGGACAGTATTTCACTGTAGACACCCGCCGCCGGATTACCCCCTGTAGCGGTTCCAAAATACAGGGGAACATTTACTGGCACCGTACTACCCAAGGCCCCCAGTGAATCCATGATGCTGTTCCGCGCCATGTCATACCGGGTACTGCGATTGATCACATAAGCCGGATCCGTGCTGTTGGTCGCGTAGATGTTGTAGTTGAGCACATCACCCGTCGGCCCGATCAATCCTGTGCCGCTCGAAGTCACTGTCACATATACATGATCATCCGCTCTCAACAAACTCAGCAGATTGCCAGAGCAGCGCAAGCCTGCATTGATGGTGGAAGTGGACTGCACAGCTGTTCGCGCGCGATTCGAGCTGATATCACCGAAGCTGGCAGACTCGCTGGCTACCGTGGCGCACAAGGCCGCCGCCCGCGGCGCAAGCAGGAACGAGGTAAACAGCAGCGCAATGCGGACAGGGAGATTCATCGGCATACCAGGGGGGCGGTCATCAATATCGGCTCACTGCCCTCATCGGCGCTGAATTCCGCCGAGCAGCTGTTGCCATCGGATAAGGTCAACTGCAGGTGGTTCTTCTTGCCCACGTTTTCCAGGTAGACCAGGCCATCCCAGCCCACCACGGTGCTCACGCCGGTTTCCTGATGGCGGACGCTCGAACCCAACGGCAGCGGACGACCATTGGCATCGGTCAGCACAAGGCTGGCAGCACGCACACGCATCACCGGAAACTCCAGCAGGTAACCGCTGCGCGCCCGCACCATCACCCTTTCCTCGATCCGCGAACTGCGCACATCGGCCGGCAGGTTCAACATGTCCAGCTCATACTTGGCCGGGTAATAGGCCCTGCTCCACGGCACCAGCAGGTGCCCGCTCTTTCCGCTGCGCCCAACATTCTGGTTCTCATAGCGCACAGGCACCCCGGCGTATCCGTTCGTACTGACCACCACGAACGCATCGTCGACGCGATTGCCGGCAAAGAAGTGCCCATCCATCCACACCGTGGAGCCACTGATGCCCCCCCAGCGTGTCATCGCCCCCGAACTGCCATAGATACCGGCCTGCAGCTGCACCAGGTCACCACGCCAGGTGGCATCCATTTGCCGGTAATCATCGCCATCGCCATGGGCATAGCCGAAGCCGTAACCAAAACCGCCATCGGTAGGCGTCTGCCGGCTGAAATTCACCCGCTCACGCAGCTCCCCGCGCCGGTCCCGCTCGGCGGCGACTGCGAAATTGTTGCGCGCCCCCATTGGCACCGTCAGCTGTGCCGCGGCTGACCAGCCTCCGGTTTCCACGTCGCGATTGGCCGATAGGAAGAAACTCAGCCCCCGCCGCCATGACCGGCTCCACGACAGGTTGAGCAGACGGCTACGCGAGTCGTCGGGGTTACGCACATCGAAGTAGCCCAGCCCGGCACTCCCCCAGTTGCCGAGGCGCGCGCTCACCGTAGCCTGTTCACTGCGCCTGCTCGCAAGCAGCGTCTGCGTGCTGATGGCCCCCAGGTCCGCATAGCCGGACTGGCGCTGCAGGCGCTGGTAGGCAAGGCCGTACCAGGGCGCGTTGTATTGATAGCCAAGCGCGAACTGCTGGCCACTCCGCCCCTGGAACCGGCTCCGGCTTGCCGCCGTATTGATCACCCCCAGAGTGCCCACGCGCACATTCGCACCGCCGCCTGCCAGTGACAGGCCGTTCGCTGCTTCCGCGTGCCCCTCCAGGGTCAACCAGTCCGTCACACCGTAACGCAGGGTGCCGCTACCGGCCGCTTCGCCGTAGCTGAAATTGCGGATTGCATAATCATTGCGCAGTTTGCCGGCTGCAACGGAGAAGTCCACCAGACCCGGCTGCAGCAAGCGCGTACTAACGTAGAACGGCAGCGTGGTCGAAACCTGCCGGCCCAAGGCATCGGTGGTGATCACCACCGCCTCGCCCGCCCCGTTGATCAGCGGAATATTGGTCAAGGTATATGGGCCGGGCTTCAACTCCGTGCTCGAGGACTTGTAACCGTTCACGAACAGGTCCAGCGCGGTGGGTACCGCCACTTCACCTGCAAACTGGGGTATCGGGTAGGTCACCAGGTCTGGCCGCACGCCGAAGTCGCGTGACAACTGCACACCGCCCAATCGAAACGCATTGCTCCAAGGCAACGCTCCAGTCACCACGTCACCCGCCTCATAGGTCAGCAGGCTGTCCTCATCGGAGAAGCGCCACGTGGTGTCGTAGCGGCGATAGCCCGTTTGTCCACGCCCGCCCGCCCTGCCGCCAAAGCTGCGCCGATACTGACCGGTGCTGATCAAGCTGCCGGCGCCTCCGAAGATGCGCAGTTCGCTCCATGCCGCCATGTAGCCGCTGTCACCCTGGACATCGTTGACATAGACGTCGTAGTTGAAGATGGCACCCGGGCTGACCCGTGCCGTCATCTTCGGCGCGGCTTCCCGGTAGTTCACCGTCTGCCGAGACAACCACGCTGGCGGTACATCCAGCATCAATCGCAGCATGGCACGGTCGTAACCAACCTGCAGCCCCGGCACCTGCTCCAGCGCGATGTCGGCGGCGGTGATCGCCGGCGGCAGTGTCATGCCGGCGGCACGCAGTGCCTCCGCGCTGGCGTACAACTGACCCGCCCACTCCTGCACGATGATCTGCTGCCCGGTTTCCACCTGGTTGAGCACTAGGTCCAGGTGCAGCGGCAGCGGCGCTGAATCCGGCGGCGGCAGCGGCAGCTCCCCGGCCCGCGCAGGCATCAGCGGCAGCATGCCCATGGCGGCCACATTGCCCAACAGACAAAACCGGATGGCCCAGCCCAGGCGTCGCGTCGCAGAGAGAACGCTGCGCTCATGTGACTGCAGGGGGCTATGGCAGTCCGCCCCCGGAAGCCGGCATTGCACGTCAGCTCCGATCATCGCGTGCTTACTCAATGGCAAAGTGCTGCAGCTGGGGGGCGCCATTGACGCGCAACACCAACTCTCCCTTGCCCTTGTCCACCGACGACAGCGGCCAACGCATCGTCGCACCAGGCAGCACATAGCCCATCAGCCCGTCATACAGCACCTCGCGCTTGCCCGGATGCTCCTGCGCCACTTCGGTCAGACGCGCGTGCGTTCGCCCATCATTGCGGATCTGCAGATAGGCCTTGCCATCCTCCAGCACGCGCTGCACGACAAGCCTGGGAGCAGCATCACCCGCCAGCTCCGGGCGCGACACCTGCCGGGCCGCATCCGGCGACAAGCCGTTGCCGTAGACAAACAACGGCACCATGTAGCGCATGCTGAAGCTCACCGTTGCCGAAGCAGCACCATCGGCCTGTACTGCACCGGGAATTTCGTCGATGACCACCCGATAGGCCTGCTGCACGCCGGCAGGCGTCTGGCTCATGCGGGTCAAGCGGATCAACTGCTTCTGCCCCGGCGCCACCTGGGCCATCTGCGGGATGCCGATCACCTCACGCTGGTTCTGGTATTGCTCTTCGAAACCCTGCTGCGCCCATGACAACACGCGTATCTGCAGGTTCACGGGGCTATCGCCCTTGTTCTCCAGCCACAGCGCCGTGCTTTGCTGCTCGTTCTGGAGCACAGGATCTATCGGCCAGATCAGCACCGAACTGGCTGCCGAAGCCGCGCCGATGGACAGCAGCATACCCAGCACCGTGCCGACGGCAAGAATCCGCTTGAACAGGAACACCCTGACTTCAATCATTTTTCACCACGTCAGCTGTATCTGCGCTACATCGCTGTAGGTGCCCGCAGGCAACCCAGCAGGAATCGTCACCCGACCGTAGATGGGCAACGCAATATCGTTCGGATTCGAATAGTCGACCGCTACCGACTGCCCAACCGACAGCGACCTGTTGAATCCGGCGTCGCCATACAACTGGTAAGGGATGCGCTCGTTCCCGCTGTTGCGCTTCATCCCTCGTCCCGTATTAACCTCGAAGTTCAGGCCACCATCCACGGTCATCGACAAGGCAACGCCGGGCGTGCACTGAAGCCTCACCCCTGACACCAGCGCCGTGGTCACGCTTCCCTGCATCAGGGTAGCCTGTGTCTGATAGTTGAGATTTCCGTAGTCCGAGCCGCCGCCTACGACCAGACACCCCGACACGATCCTCGCACTCACCTGGAAGGTGGTTGATGGATCGGCACACGCGACGTCGGCGGCGTACATCAGCCCCCACGCCACGATCCCCAATCTTGCCAATTGCAGCCACATGATCAGAACGACAGCTCGACCGCGATGGTGTCGATATAGGCACCCGCGGGCAGCCCCGCCTTGCCAACGGCCCTGCCGTATAGATTGACCGTCTGTGCAGTGCCCGTACTGGTAGCAAGCGTCACGGTTCCGTTGATCGCCAGCAGCTGGCTGTGACCGGAATCGGTATACAGATCGTAAGGTACAAAATTGCCAGCGCCATCCGCCAACGCTCGCGTGCCTCCTGTCGATTGCCCATCGTTTGACCCACCGCGGACCTTGATCGCGGGGACAGCGCCCGCTGAACAATGGATGGTCATCGCGCCACCGCCGACAGCCAATACCTGGGTACTGGCCGAAGTAAACAGCGCAACCTGGCTACCGAAATTCAGCTTGCCAAAATCCAAGCCCGAGGCGCCACTGGTGCCATTGACCTGGCAGCCCCCCATCAGGTTCAACGACGCATCGATGGTACCGCTCAGCGTCGCGGCCTGACCCACCTGCGCTGACAGCACACCGCCGACAAGCAGGCCTGCGCGTAACATCCAAGGAATCATCCCCAATCTCCTGTTTGAACAATTTGAACAAGGCCACAAGCGGATGCGTGCAGCGACCGCCCACGGCGAAGCAGGCAGGCGCGGACCTCCACGCCAACCCGCCCTGCACTTAGAACGACAGCGTCACGCTGATTGTGTCGGTATAGGTACCTGCAGGCAGGCCGGCCTTGCCCACGGCCTTGCCCCAGACATTGAACGTCTGCGCCGCGCCGGTGCTGGTGGCCAGAGGGATGACCCCGGTGTTTGACAACAGGTTGTTGAGGCCCGAATCGGTATAGAGATCGTATGGCACGTAATTGCCGGCGCCATCGGCCAGGGCACGCGACCCTCCAGCAGATTGTCCATCGTGCAGCCCCCCCTGGATCGTCACCGTCGGCGTGACGCCCGCCGAGCATAGGATGGCGACAGCGCCACCGCCACTGGCCTGGAGCTGCGTGCCTACCTGCGTAAACAGCGACGTGGCTGTACCAAAGTTCAGCGTGCCGAAATTGAGATTGGAGGCTCCGCTGGCGCCATTGACCAGGCAGGACGAAGTCAGGGTCAATGAACTGCGGATCTGCCCGGTGACCTGGGTAGCCGCCACGGCCGATGTAGCCAGCAACATCCCACACACCAGCACGCCCACTCGCCCGATGAAACGATGCATCACGCCCCCTTGGATTGGCACCATCACAGAATTCGGGATTTTATAAACCACAAACGTAAGAGCAGATCGACGGAAGTCTTACCACAGGGGGCTCTCAAGGAACTTAGATACCCTCAGATACCCTCAGGAACGACGTCCAGGCCGGCGTCCACACCCGGACACGCTCCATTGACGGCGCGCGGATGCCGCCTGCCCGGCCGTGTGGCGGCGCTCCGGTTTGTCGCTGAGCGCAGAATCGCCACAAAAAGAAAAGGCCCGCACAAGGCGGGCCTGATCTGGTGCCGGAAATAGGAATCGAACCTACGACCTACGCATTACGAATGCGCCGCTCTACCAACTGAGCTATTCCGGCGAAGGCGCGAATTGTAGGCAAAACGGGGGGCAGCGGTCAATCCGCACAGCGCACAAGGCTGTCCCAAGCCTTCAGACGACTGCCGCCGGCACACTTTGCCGGTAGCCCTACCTAGCCAACAACCCTCACTGCAAAGGGAGCTGAGCGCCACTGCGCGCAATTCAACGCCGCACCCGCACTTACCGACCCAACCGCCGCACCGCAGCCAACCGATACGCCCTCAGCCTTGCATGCAGCATCGCGTCGCCAGCAAACCCCATCCCGGCCGGTAACAACGCCGGATCAAAGGCCAATTTGCGCTGGCTGGCCTGCTGCGGCAGCAGCCGCTCCAGCCAGATATGACCGAGCGCGAACGATGGTGCAGCCGGGTCCCAGCTGCGGGTAATGTCGGCCGGGTCCTCGCCTTCGGGTGCCGGGGTGAACAGCAGGGCGAATACCACGTTGCCTTTGGACAGTTCACCGCGCATACGCTTGTCCAGATAGTCCGGACCGTCCGGCGGCGCGCGAGCGACGTAAGGTTTGGTCGCGCGCACGCTGAGGCGGCCGATGCGCGTGTGTCCGTCCGGGGCGATCAGCCGGTAGACGTGCAGCATGTGGTAATCCAAGGCGCTGAAGCTGCTGGTCAGCGCGCCCGCACGCAGTCCCTCGAAGCGCGCAACCGCTGGGCAGCCGGCCATCTGCGCAGCCAGCATCGCTGGCGAGCGTTCGCGCTGGTTCACTGCATTCAAGAAGGCTAGAAACGCTTCGGGGTCACCGGCCGGAAAGCCTTCCAGCGAATGCCCGACCAGCACCATCGCCGCCTTGTTGCCGATCCGCAGCGCCAGGCCGCGCGGCTCGCCGGCGGGGCTGCGTTGATCGATATGCGGATTGGCGCCGGAGCTGGAGAAGCGCGCAAGCACGCGCAGCTCCTCACCGCCGAATACCGCCGCCATGCAGAACTGCGGTGCGGTCGAGGTGGCGCGGAAGTGGCCCTCCACCAGCAGGCCGCGCGCATGATTCACGCGGCCACCTGCCGCCACCTTTGCCCCGGCGTGCAGGGCAGCGAACAACGCCTGCGACATGTCCGTCGCCATCGCCGTGTCCTCCCACCGCATCGCCGTGGCAGCCAACAGCAGCTCGCGGAGGTGCAGCGCTATTCAGCGCTCAACCAAGCCTGGGTGCAGCGCAATGTGTTTGTATTCCAGAAAATCTTCCAGCGCGGCCAATCCATTCAGCCGCCCCAGTCCTGACTGTTTGAAACCACCCTCCTCCGTGCCGTCAAATACCCGCGCCCAGTCATTGATCCAGACCGAGCCGGCATCGAGTGCCTCGGCTACTCGCAAGGCGCGGTCGACGTCGCGCGTCCATACGCTGGCAGCCAAGCCGTATTCGTTGTCATTGGCCAGGCGGATCGCCTGTGCCTCATCGCTGAAGCACTGAATGGTGAGCACCGGGCCGAAGGTTTCCTGCTGGATGATCGGCAGTGCGTTGTCGAACACTTCCAGCAAGGCCGGACGGAAGAAGGCACCTTGGCGCAGCGGGCCGGTGGTAATGGGCCCACCACGTTCAACCACGATCGCACCGGAACGGATCGCTTCCTGCACCACTGCATCCACCCGCTCCACATTTGCACGATCGATCAACGGCCCCATGTCGCTGCTCGGATCTGCAGCCGGGCCAACCTTGACCGTGCGCAGCCGTGCACCCATGCCGTCACGCACCGCATCGTAGATGCGGTCATGCACCAGCAGGCGCGAGCCGGTCATGCAGAACTGTCCACTGAATACCGTCAGCGCCTTTTCAATCACTGGTAGCGCCTGACCCAGATCGGCGTCTTCAAACAGGATCATCGGTGTCTTGCCACCCAGCTCCATGCCGAAGCGCTTCAAGAGCTTCGCACCGCTGCTGCTGATCGCCCGCCCGGTGCGGGTAGAGCCGGTAAAGCTCACCACCGGCACTTGCGGAGCGTCCACCAGATAGCTGGAACCTTCGGGGCCACTTTCAAAGAACAGATTGATCACCCCGCGCGGCAAGGATTCGGCCTCGGCCATGATCCTGGCCATGGTGCTGGCGGTCTGCGCCACCTGCGAAGGCAACTTGATCACCGCGGTGCAACCGGCAGCCAATGCCGGCGCCAACGAACGGATGGTCAGCACCACCGGCGAGTTCCATGGCGCGATCACCGCCGCCACCCCCATGGGTTGACGCAGGATCATCGACAGCCGGCCCGGCTTGGGCCGTAGCGCGCGGCCGGCTTCCAACATCGCGGCCGCCGCCGAATAACGTAGTTTGCTGGGCACCATGTCCAGCTCGAACGCGGCCTCGGCGGCGACCTTGCCGTTCTCCAGCGACAGAATCCCGGCAAGCCGATCGCGGTTGCGCTCGAACGCCTGCGCCAACTGCTCCAGCACCCGGGCACGCAGTTCGTGATCGTGTGCCCACAAGGTCTGCTGAAATGCCTGCGACGCGGCGGCTACCGCCGCAATCGCCGCGGCGTGCCCATTGTCCGGGTAGCTGCCTATCACCTCATAGGTCGCCGGGTTGATGGATTCCTTGAGCACACCATCAAAGCGCGGAATGCCGTTGATCCAGTTGGCGGCGCGGCGCAGTTGCTCTGGTGACTTGCTTGCACCGTTCATGGGGCCTCCACACATTGACTAGTCATGATCTGCCGAACGCTCTTTGCCTGCTGCGCAATAACGAAGCACCGTAGACACCAGCATTTCCACCAACGGTGCGCTGATATTCACCACGATCGGCACGATGACCAGCGTCGATCCCAGAACCCGCAGTGGCAGCGGCCAATGCCGGAAATGTGGGCCTAGCAGACTCAACACCGTCAGCACGGTTGGATACACCGCCAACCAGATCAGCACGGTGCGTTTGAACCGCGGCGCGAGCCCGGTACGCCACATCATCTGCCTGCATCCCGCATCCATTGGCTGATGCGCTCAGCCAACATGATCACCGTTGGGTTGGTTGCCACGCAGGGCACATCCGGGAACGCGGAGGCATCGGCCACGCGCAGGCCATCGACGCCGCGTACGCACCCTTGGTAATCGAGTACCGCGTGCGCATCGTTGGCGCCCCCCATCGGCGCGGTGGAGGTGGGGTGGTGGTAGATGTCCAAGGCAGCCGGCAGCGCCGCCTCCAATGCCTCATACGAAGTCGACAACGCGCCCGGCACCATCTCCTCGGCAATCATTGCCGCCAGCGGCCCTTGCCTGGCAATCCGCCGGATCAACTCGATGCCCTCCACCATCAACTGCCGGTCCTGCGCCTCGGTCAACAGATTGAGCGCGATGATCGGCGCCACATCGGCAGCACGCGAGCGCAGCGTCACCGTGCCCAGCGAGCACGGGCGGGTCAGTGCCAACGCCAGCATGAAGATGGCGCCAGTGGGCGATGCCTGCGGATCACCGTAGTGCACCGCCGATACGTGGAAGTCACCAACATTGGCAGCTGCCTTGGATGACCGTGCCCACAGGATCGCGCCCACTGGTGGCACCGGCAGACCGAGCCGATCGGGGCGCGCCGCCCAGGTGGTGTAGAAGAATGGATGTTCCTGCAGTCGCTGCCCGACTGGCAGATTGGCGACCACATCAATGTCCAGTTCCAGCAGATCGTTGGCGGGGCCAATGCCGGAGCGCAGCAGCACCGCTGCCGTGCCGTAGGTGCCCGCACTCAATACGATGTTGTCGGCTTCGATGCGCTGACCATCGGCCAACACCACCGCGGCTGCACGGCGACCATCAAACCCGACCCGGTCAACCAGGGTCTGGCTGCGAATGCACAGATTGGTGCGCATCCGCACATCCTGGGAAAGATAGGTCATGCCTGTATTGAGCCGCTGCCCCATCCGGTTGTTCATCGGATAAGGGCCAACACCGAACGGTTGATCGCTGTTGAAGTCAGTCACCTTCGCGAAACCTGCCTGTACGGCAGACGCGACAAAGGCACGCTGCATGTCCGAGACCTCATCGTCCTGCAGGTAGTGAATCGGCCACGGCCCGCTTCGCCCGTGCACGGCATCCTCACCGTGCGCGGTGCGCTCGCTGCGTCGGAAGAACGGCAACACATCCTGCGCAGTCCAGTGTTCAAGGCCGGCTGCGGTCCAGCGCTCGAAGTCACCAGCGGGTGCGCGCATCGCCACACCCGCGTTGACCGCCGAACAACCACCCAGCACCTTGCCGCGCGGCACCGGCATCGTCGCGCCATAGATATTGGGCTCGGCCGAATAGCCCCAATCGTGCGCGCCATCGCCACCGATGATGTGCTGCAGACGCACCGCATCGGGATACGCATCCGGTGCATAGGCCTGTCCGGCCTCTATCAGCAGTACACGCCGGAACGGATCCTCACTGAGCCGGCTCGCCATCACTGCGCCGGCCGAGCCGCCACCGACAATCACCACGTCGTAGTGCGAGCCGCCCGAAACCGCCACTGCATGCGCACTGTCACCGTGCACCTGTACGCCTGTACCCGCGTATTTTTGCCGAGTAGCCATGGCGAACACCTCCTGCAACAAGCCCTTCAACCCACCTCCCGTTGTCTGCAAACGCGTTGATGCAAGCGCGATTGGCAACGGAACCATGGCGACATCCTCGGCCGAACCCGGCGCAGGCGGAATCCCTGCGCCGGTCATCACACTAAGGAACAAATGTCCTCAGTCCTGTCATCGCTGGAATCATTGAATGGCTTGATCGCATTCGCTTCCGCCGTGCGTGCCGGCAGTTTCTCCGCCGCGGGCCGCAGCCTCGGGCTGTCCGCATCAGCGGTAGGCAAAGCGGTGGAGCGACTCGAATCGCGCCTTGGCATCCGCCTGCTCAACCGGACTACCCGCTCGCTGGCACTCACCGGCGAAGGTGAAGTGCTGTATCACTACGCCGACAAGGTGTTGAAGGACCTGCAGGACGCCGAGCGCGAATTGAACATGCGCCAAAGCACGCCGCGTGGGCGCCTGAAGATCACCGTCAGCACGATCCTGGGCCGCAAGTTCGTCCTACCCGCACTGGATGACTTCACCACACGCCACCCGGAGGTCAACATAGCCCTCAGCCTTGACGCGCACCGGCGGGACATTGTTGAAGAGGGCTATGACCTGGCGCTGTGGGCCGGCGAACTGGAAGACTCCAGCCTGCAGGCGCGTCGGCTGGGATCGTATGCGCTGATAACCTGCGCCTCACCACACTATCTCGCCAAACACGGCATCCCCACAGCCATTGATGAGCTGGCTTGCCACCACTGCATCTACTACCGCCATTCCAACAATGAGCGGATGGAGCCATGGCGATTCAAGGGCCAAATCATTCCCAAACCCTTCGCCCCCGAATGCGCGCTCAACGATGTTGCCGCATTGGAAAGCGCTGCACTGGCCGGACTCGGCATCGTGCAGCTGCCCGACTATCTGGTGCGCGAGGAAATAGCCAGCGGCCGGTTGCAGGAGGTGCTGGGCGCACACGCCATCGCACCCACCGGCATTTTCCTGCTATGGCCGCCGATGGCAGCACAGGTTCCGCGGGTACGCGTCTTCATCGACTTCATAGCAGAGCGCGCAAGCACCCAGCTGAACCCTTTCGGGACCATTGTTCCTGCACCGCCGTGAACGAAAAAAGCCGACCCAACGGGGTCGGCCTCATCGCGTACAACGCTGCCCCGGCACCTAGTCCACCAGGCGCAGACGCAGCTCCTTGGGCAGCGCGAACACCATGGTTTCCGGCTCGCCACCGGTTTCACGTACGCCATCGGCGCCCAGCTCGCGCAGTCGTGCGATGACCCCATCCACCAACACCTGCGGTGCAGAGGCACCGGCGGTCAGGCCGATATGCTGCTTGCCAACCACCCACTGCGGGTCGATCTCGTCGGCACCATCGATCAGATAGGACTCCACGCCTTCACGACGCGCCAGCTCGCTGAGTCGGTTGGAATTGGAGCTGTTCGGCGAACCCACCACCAGCACCAGATCACACTGCGTGGCCAGGTCACGCACCGCATCCTGGCGGTTCTGCGTGGCGTAGCAGATGTCATCGTTCTTTGGCCCCTGCACCATCGGGAAATGCTTGCGCAGCGCCTCGATCACCGCACGGGTGTCATCCACCGACAAGGTGGTCTGGGTGGTGAAGGCGAAGTTTTCCGGCTGCGAGACCTGCAGCGCTTCCACGTCTTCCACGCTCTCGACCAGATAGATGTTGCCCTTGCCGTTCTCGCGGTTCCACTGGCCCATCGTGCCTTCCACTTCGGGATGACCTTCGTGGCCAATCAACACCACATCGCGGCCAGCACGGCAGTGGCGCGCCACTTCCAGATGCACCTTGGTCACCAGCGGACAGGTGGCGTCAAATACCTTCAGGCCACGGCGATCGGCCTCGATACGCACCGCCTGCGATACACCATGCGCACTGAAGATGACGGTATTGCCGTCCGGCACTTCGTCGAGCTCTTCAACGAAGATGGCGCCGCGTGCCTTCAGGTCATCGACCACGAAACGGTTGTGCACCACTTCGTGGCGCACATAGATCGGCGCGCCCAGGGTTTCGATGGCGCGTTTGACGATCTCGATGGCGCGGTCTACACCGGCACAGAAACCACGGGGATTGGCGAGCAATACGTCCATCTTCAACGACTCCGACCGCTGACGGTCGCTAATGCGGGAACAGATGCCGGCATCATCCGGCTTTTTTCTCGGTCTTGCCATCAAGCAGGCCCATCAAGGCGATGCCGATAGCGCCACCCACGATCGCCGCATCGGCGATGTTGAACGACGGCCAGTAATGGTCACCGATATACCACTGGATGAAATCAACCACGTGACCATGAATCTGGCGGTCGATGACGTTGCCGATGGCACCGCCGATCACCAGCGCATACGGCAGCGCATTGCGCCAATTTGCACGCGGCGTGCGCGACAGCCAGAACGCCATCAGGCCACTGATTGCGATGGCCAGGAAGGTGAAGAACCACAACTGCCAGCCACCGGCATCGCTGAGGAAGCTGAATGCCGCGCCGGTGTTATAGGTGCGGTACCAGTTCCAGAAACCATCAATCACCGGCACCGGGGTGAACTCGGGCAGGCTGGACAGCACCCACGCCTTGCTCCACTGGTCCAGGCCGATCACCGCCACGGACACCAGCAGGTAGATCAACGCATTGGGTTTAACAGCCTTTGCTTGCATGTAATACGCCTGTAGTTGACTGCGATGAAACGAATGGAGCTCTCCCCCATCCGTTTCGCGTTACGCCTTGCTCAGAACCAGCGGCGGTCTTCGCCAGCGCCATCGATGTTGCTGACGCAACGGCCGCACAGTTCCGGATGCGCTTCCACCGAACCGACATCGGCGCGGTAATGCCAGCAACGCACGCATTTGGCCTTGTCGGTCGGCTGCGCGCTGACAAACACCTCGTCGGTGGTTGCCGGGCGCACGCTGACATCGCCACTGATGAACAGGAAGCGCAGTTCCTCGGCCAGCGGCTGCCAGCGTGCGGCCTGCTCTTCATTGGCAGCAACAGTGATCTCCGCTTCCAGCGCGGCACCGATGGCGCCATTGGCACGCATCGGCTCCAGCACCTTGGACACCTGCTCGCGCAGCGCCAGCAGCTGATCGAAATCAGCAGCGGTCAGCTGGGCATCGGCCGGCAACGGCGCCAGGCCGTCATACCAGGTGGTGAACAGCACATTGTCGGCGCGCTTGCCCGGCAGGTAACCCCACAGCTCTTCGGCGGTGAAGGTCAGGATCGGTGCCACCCAGCGCACGAACGCCTCGGCGATATGGAACATCGCCGTCTGCGCCGAACGACGGCCGCGCGAATCCTCCTGCATCGTGTACAGGCGGTCCTTGGTCACGTCCAGGTACAGCGAGCCCAGATCGACGCTGCAGAAGTTCAGCAGCAGCTGCACGATCTCGGCCATGTTGTAGTTGGCGTAGGCGGCCTTGATCTTTTCCTGCAGCTCGAACGCGCGATGCACGATCCAGCGGTCCAGGGCGACCATGTCCGGCAACGCAACCAGGTGCCGGGTCGGATCGAAACCGTCCAGGTTGCCGAGCAGGAAGCGCGCGGTGTTGCGCAGACGACGATAAGCGTCGGCGTTGCGCTTGAGGATTTCCTGCGACAGCGACATCTCGTTGCTGTAATCGGCCGAGGCGATCCACAGCCGCAGGATGTCCGCACCCAGGGTGCGCATGATTTCCTGCGGCTCGATGCCGTTACCCAGCGACTTGGACATCTTGCGGCCGTGCTCGTCCACGGTGAAGCCGTGGGTCAGGCACTGCTTGTACGGCGCATGCTTGTCGATGGCCACACCGGTCAGCAGCGAAGACTGGAACCAGCCGCGGTGCTGGTCCGAACCTTCCAGGTACAGGTCGGCCGGCTTGCCGTAGCCACGTGCCAGCAGCACGCCTTCATGGGTGACGCCGGAGTCGAACCAGACATCGAGGATGTCGGTGACCTTTTCGTACTGGGCCGCTTCATCGCCAAGCAGCTCGCTGGCGTCCAGCGAATACCAGACGTCGATGCCGCCCTGCTCCACGCGATCGGCCACCTGCTGCATCAGCTCGACGCTGCGCGGGTGTGGCTCACCGGTTTCGCGGTGAGTGAACAAGGCAATCGGCACGCCCCAGGTGCGCTGGCGGCTGATGCACCAGTCCGGGCGACCGTCGACCATGCTGCTGATGCGCGCCTTGCCCCAGCTCGGGAACCAGCCCACATTGTCGATGGCCGCCATCGCGTCGTTGCGCAGGCTGGCCTTGTCCATCGAGATGAACCACTGCGGGGTGGCGCGGAACACCACCGGCGTCTTGTGCCGCCAGCAATGCGGGTAGCTGTGCTGGATCTCGAAGAAGGCCAGCAGTGCGCCGCTCTCACGCAACACCTCGACGATCAGCGGCTGTGCCTTCCACAGGTGCTGACCGGCCAGTTCGACGGTACCGGCCGGCGGCGTCGACGACAGGTAGACGCCACGGCCATCGACCGGGTTGATCTGGCCGGCGTTGTACTTGTCCATCAGCCCGTACTGCTGGCTGACCGCGAAATCTTCCTGGCCGTGGCCAGGTGCGGTATGCACCGCACCGGTACCGTCGGCGTCGGACACGTGCTCACCGTTGAGCAGCGGCAGGTCGCGGTTGGCGTAGAACGGGTGCGCCAGCAGCTGGTTTTCAAGCGCGGAGCCCTTGGCATGCCCGTGCACGACCACCTCGGTCACGCCATAGCGCGACAGCGAGCGCTCGGCCAGCGCCGAGGCAAGCACCAGCCAGCGCGGCTGGCCGTTGTGGGCTGGGCCCTCGACCAGCGCGTATTCGATATCCGCACCCAGCGACACCGCCAGCGATGCCGGCAGCGTCCACGGCGTAGTGGTCCAGATCGGCACCGCCACTTCCACACCGGCCGGCAGCTCAACCCCGAAGCTGGCCGCCAGCGCCTTGGAATCACGCGCGGCATACGCGACGTCGATGGCCGGCGAGGTCTTGTCCTGGTATTCGATTTCAGCCTCGGCCAGCGCCGAGCCACAGTCGAAGCACCAATGCACCGGCTTGGCACCACGCACCAGGTGGCCGTTGGCGACGATCTTGGACAGCGCACGGATCTCGTTGGCCTCGAAATCGAAGCTCAGCGTCTTGTACGGGTTCTCCCAATCGCCGATCACACCCAGGCGCTTGAAATCAGCGCGCTGCAGGTTGATCTGCTCTTCGGCGTACTCGCGGCACTTCTGCCGGAACTGCTCGGCATCGAGCTTGACCCCAACCTTGCCCCACTTCTTCTCGACCGCGATTTCGATCGGCAGGCCATGGCAATCCCAGCCCGGGATGTAGGGCGCATCGAAGCCGTCGAGGTAACGCGACTTGACGATGATGTCCTTGAGGATCTTGTTGACCGCGTGGCCCAGGTGGATCTGGCCATTGGCATACGGCGGGCCGTCGTGCAGCACGAACAGCGGGCGACCCTTCGCGTTGTCACGAAGCTGCGCGTAAATGCCCTGCTCTTCCCAACGTGCCAGGATGCCCGGCTCACGCTTGGGCAGGTCGCCGCGCATCGGGAATTCCGTTGCTGGCAGATGGAGGGTGGCTTTGTAATCCTGGCTCACGCGGTAGCTCGCAATCTGTGTTCGTTGAGGATGCGACGCGCCTGTTCTGCGTCGCGGTGCATCTGCTCGGTCAATGCCGGCAGACCGTTGAACTTCTCTTCATCCCGCAGCTTGGCCACGAACTCAACTTCGATGTGACGGCCGTACAGGTCGCCATTGAAGTCGAACAGATGTGCCTCAAGCAGCGGTTCCACACCTTCAACCGTGGGGCGCGTGCCGAAGCTCGACACCGACGGCCATGGCTGTTCGAAAACACCATGCACCCACGTAGCGTAGATACCAGAAAGTGCGGGTGTTTTCGGGAAACGCAAGTTGGCGGTGGGGAAGCCCAGGGTGCGACCGAGCTGGCGCCCGCGCACGACCCGGCCACCGATCGCATACGGGCGCCTCAGCAACTCGCCGGCATGGGCGAACTCGCCGGCCACGATCAGTTCGCGGATGCGGGTGCTGGAAATGCGCTCGCCGTTCAGGTGCACCGGCTCGATCTCACCAGCGACAAAGCCGAGCTCGGCGCCCATCGCCTGCAGCAGCGCTATATCGCCGCCACGGCGGTTGCCGAAGTGGAATTTGGGGCCGATCCAGACTTCGCGCGCGCCGAGCCTGCGCACCAGCATGTCGCGGACGAAATCCTCAGCGGTGATCGCCGCCATCTTGGCGTCAAAGCGCAGCAGACCGACGCTGTCGACCCCCAGCTCGCGCAGGGTGGCGACCTTGTCACGGGCCAACATCAGCCGCGGCGGCGGGTTGTCCCTGGCGAAGAACTCACGCGGCAGCGGCTCGAAGCCCAAGGCTACGGCCGGCACACCCAAGGCGCGGGCACGGGCAACCGCGTGGCGCACCAGCGCCCGATGGCCCAGGTGCAGGCCATCGAAGGCACCAATGCAGACCACGCTTCCCTGCGGGAACAACACCCCGCCTTCGACGTCTCTAAAAAGCCTGCTCATTCCATCCGGATCCGGCCCATACGGGCCGGTTCTGTCGTGTGTAGCCCTGAAGTATAACGGGCAGCTCAGTGGCCGCGCAGGTCGCGCGGGCGGAAGCCCATCGCAACCATTGCCAGCAGATAACTCGCACCGCCGGCGCCGACCAGCAGCGCCAGAGCACTGGCACGCTGCCACTTATCCATCGGCGTGAACGCCGGCAGCCAGTGCAGCAGGCCCAGCAGCACGGCCACCATCACCGCACAGGCCAACGCCAGGCGCAGCAGATAGCCACCCCAACCCGGCCGGCGCTGATAGACGCCCGTCTTGCCCAGCCAATGCCAGAGCAGGATCAGGTTCAGGTAGCTGGACAACGCACTGGCAATACCCAGCGCCAGATGCAGGCCCGGCTGCTTGCCCAGCGCCACCATCACACCCTGCGCCTTCAGCTCCGGCGGCACCATGAAGTGAAAAACCACCGCCAGCAGGATGAAATTGAAGACCATGTTGGCGACCAGCGCGACCAGACCGGCGCGCACCGGGGTCTTGGTGTCCTGGCGCGAGTAGAACGCCGGCAACACCACCTTCAGCAAGGCGAAGGCCGGCAGACCGAAGCTCAGGCCATAGACCGCCAGTGCGGTCATCTGGGTGTCGAACTCGGTGAACTTCTTGTATTGGAACAGCGTGGCGATCAGCGGCTCGGCCAGCAGCAGCAGGGCCAGCATTGCCGGCACTGCGATCAACAGGGTCATGCGCAGGCCCCAGTCCAGCGCATTGGAGAAGCCCTCACCGTCGGTCTTGACGTGATGGCGGGCCAGCGCTGGCAGGATCACCGTACCCAACGCCACCCCAAACACACCCAGCGGCAGCTCCAGGAAGCGGTCAGCCAGCGACAGCCAGGACTGCGAGCCGTCGGTCAGGTGCGCAGCGATCACCGTATCCAGCAGCAGGTTTATCTGCGCCACCGAGGAACCGAACAAGGTCGGCACCATGAGCGTAAGGACCTTGCGCACATCCGGGTGATTCCAGCCCCAACGCGGCAGGGTCAGCAGATTGATGCCCTTCAGCCCGGGCAACTGGAACAACAGCTGCAGCACACCTGCCGCCAGCACCGCCCAGCCCAATGCCAGGATCTGCTTCTCCGGCGTGCCGCCCAGACGCGGCGCCAACCACAGCGCGCCAGCGATCATGCACAGGTTGAGGATCACCGGCGTCAGCGCCGGCATCGCGAACCTCTGGAAACTATTCAGCGCACCGCCCGCCAAAGCCGTCAACGAGACGAACAGCAGGAACGGGAAGGTCAGCCTGAATAGATCGATCAGCAGGCCCTGCTTGGCAGGGTCCGTGGCACCGCTGCTGAACAGGAAGGCCAGCTGCGGCGTGAAGATCAGCGCCAAGGCGGTGACCACCAGCAGCGCACCACCCAACGTGCCTGACACCCGCGACATCAGCTCGCGTAGATCGGTATGCGGTCGGGTTTC
Organism: Stenotrophomonas sp. STEN021; assembly: GCF_056760175.1. Classification (NCBI taxonomy): domain Bacteria; kingdom Pseudomonadati; phylum Pseudomonadota; class Gammaproteobacteria; order Lysobacterales; family Lysobacteraceae; genus Stenotrophomonas; species Stenotrophomonas sp. STEN021. Next base: position 27,556 of record NZ_JBRREH010000061.1, read on the forward strand.
CTTGACCTCGGTGAAGACCGGCACGAACGCCGTGGCGAATGAGCCCTCGGCGAACAGGCGCCGCAGGAAATTGGGCACACGGAATGCGACCCAGAAGGCATCGGTGACCGCGTTACTACCGAAGGTGGTAGTGATAACCTGATCGCGAACCAGGCCAAGAACCCGGGAAATCATCGTCATGCTGCTGAACGACAGCAGCCCCCGCAACATGCGCGGTGAACTCACCCACGGCCCCCTTGACAACTTGACTTGACGTTCAATCGGACAGCCATCATACTTGCATGCTTGCTGTTCCCACCACATCGATTTTCAGGAAACCACCACTGTGGCCAATATCAAGTCCGCCAAGAAGCGCGCCAAGCAGACCGTTGTGCGCAACGCGCGCAACACGGCTCAGCGTTCGATGCTGCGCACCGCCGTCAAGAAGGTGATCAAGGCTCTGGATGCCAACGACGCCGCTGGCGCCGAGGCAGCCTTTGCCGTCGCCCAGCCGATCCTCGACCGTTTCAGCGCCCGCGGCCTGATTCACAAGAACAAGGCTGCGCGTCATAAGAGCCGCCTGACCGCTCGCATCAAGGCCATCAAGGCCGCCTGATCCGCGCGATCACCAGGAGTCGCAAGACTCCCGGCATGAAAAACCCGGCCTTGTGCCGGGTTTTTTGTTGGGCGATTTTTTTGGGAGGGGGGAGCGAGGCAGACACCCTCCCGCATGGCTTTGGCTTTGGCTTTGGGACGACCCAGAAAAGCCTGCCCCCCCCCCCCCCCCCGGGGGGGGGGGGGGGGGGGGGGGGGGGGGGGGGGGGGGGGGGGGGGGGGGGGGGGGGGGGGGGGGGGGGGGGGGGGGGGGGGGGGGGGGG
>NZ_JBRREH010000062.1:0-28250 GCF_056760175.1 Stenotrophomonas sp. STEN021
TTTTCTTTTTTATTTTTTTTTTTTTTTTTTCTCGCTCGGGGGGGGGGCGCCGCCCCCCGCTCCCTTACCACCCCACCCCCGGGCGGGGCGCGCCCCCCCCCCCCCCGCGCCCACAAACGCTGTCACCTCAATGCCCGCTGCAATCACAACCCTTCCAGCCCGGCTGCTTGCTGGTCTGGCCAATGCCCGGGTTGAAGGTATTGCTGGGGTCCAGCTGCTGGTAGAACTGCGCCAGCGCCGGCTTGGCCGGATACAGGTGACCGACGTTGTGCTCAGCCGGGTACTCGGCACCGCGTTCGTCCAGCAGCTTCCACATGGCGTGTTCGATCGCCATCGGATCTTCACCCTTGCGGGCGATGTAGTCCTGGTGGAACACATGGCACAGGAAGTGACCGTAATAGAGCTTGTGCAGCAAGCGCGCGTCCAACTCGGCCGGCAGTTGCTCGAACCACTCGCGGTCGTCGCGGCGCAGGGCGATATCCAGTGCGACGATGTCCTGAACCTGCGCACGATGCACTTCGCGGTAACGCACCGCCGCGCCAGCCACTGCGAACCGGTGCAGGAATGCCTTGCGACCTTCATCCGGCGTGCAGTGGAAGTAGTCGCCTTCATGCCCGGCGAAGAAGCCGCGCAACCACTGCTCGGTCGCCGCCGCATCCTGTGCGGAAACCTTGACCAGCAAATGGTGCTCGTAGCGCTGGCGGAATTCGCCCATGCGCTTGGGCAGATGCGCGGGCAATAGTCCGGTCAGCAGCTGCATCGCGTGATCGGTGACACCGCGCAGGCCCAGTCGCTCGAACCAGCCATCAACCCGGCTCTTCAAGGCGAATGCCGCCGGTACCCGTGCCGTGCCCAGCTTGTCGATCAGCAGAAAGGTGTCCTTGCCGTAACGCTCACCGATGTCATAGGCGACGCGGTGGATGTACTCACCGGAGATCGGCAGGCGCTCGAAGCCGGTCAGCAGCTGGCGGCGGATCGCGGTAAGGCTTTCGGTGCTGTTGCTGCCGATATAGAACACCTCGGCCGCCTCCTTGGCGAAGGTATCCAGGCGCACCGCGAATACGGCCAGCTTGCCAGCCGAACCCGCGGCTTCGTAATGACGGCTGGGGTCGGCGTTGAAGCGCGCAGGCGTTGCCGCGTCCACCTGCCGTACCTGCTCTGCATAGCGCGGATCGGAACCGGCGCGCTCACCATCAACGCGCACATCGGCGGGCTGGTAGTCGCCGGCCTGCAGGCGCTGCAGGATTTCTTCCGCCGTGTCGCCCAGGGCAATGCCAAGATGGTTCACCAATTGCAGGCGGCCATCGCCATCCACCTGCGCGTACAACGCCATCTCGGTGTAGGCCGGACCACGCCGCACCAACGAGCCACCGGAGTTGTTGCAGACACCGCCCAGCACCGAGGCACCGATGCACGAGGAACCGATTACCGAATGCGGCTCGCGCCCAAGCGGTGCCAAGGTCTGTTCGAGTCGGTCCAAGGTAGCGCCGGGCAGGCACAGCACCTGCCGCCCTTCATCGAGCAACTGCACGCCGGTCAGCCGAAGCGTGCTGATCAGCACGATCGGCCGACCATAGTCGTTGCCATCCGGCGTCGAGCCACCGGTCAAACCGGTATTGGCCGCCTGCAGGATGATCGCCGCCCCGCCCTGCACCGCTGCCTGCAAGGCGCGCCACATCTCCAGCAAGCTTCCCGGCCGCACCACCGCCAGCACAGCGCCATCGCCGAAGCGGTAACCCTTGCGGAAGCGACGTGTTGCCTTGTCGCCAGTCAGCACATGGGCGTCACCAATGACGCTGCGCAGCTGTGCCAACAGTGCTTCGTTCGCACTCATGCCAGGTTGACCAGCGAGTCGCGGCTGATGTCGGCAATGCGACGTGCACCGGTCAGCGTCATCGCCACGCGCATTTCCTTGGCGATCAGGTCCAACAGATTGGCCACGCCGGCCTCGCCCTGTGCGGCAAGCGCGTAGACGAAGGCACGACCGAGCAGCACGCTGTCAGCGCCGAGTGCGAGCATGCGCACCACGTCCAGACCGGTGCGGATGCCCGAGTCGGCCAATATCTTCAGATCGCCCTGCACCGCATCGGCAATCGCCGGCAAGGCGCGTGCGGTGGACAGCACGCCATCCAGCTGGCGGCCGCCGTGATTGGAAACCACGATGCCATCAGCGCCAAAGCGCACCGCATCGCGGGCATCGTCCGGATCGAGTATGCCCTTGATCACCATCGGCCCCTTCCAGAATTCGCGGATCCATTCCAGGTCCTTCCACGAAATCGACGGGTCGAAGTTGTTGCCCAGCCAACCGATGTAATCCTCCAGCCCGGTCGGGCTGCCGCGGTATGCGGAGATGTTGCCAAGATCATGCGGACGGCCAAACAGGCCCACGTCCCAGGCCCAGCGTGGATGTGTCATCGCCTGGCCGATGCGGCGCATGCCGGCATTCGGGCCACTCATGCCCGAATGCGCATCGCGATAGCGCGCGCCCGGCACCGGCATGTCGACGGTGAACACCAGCGTGGTGACACCGGTAGCCTGCGCGCGCTCCAGCGCGTTGCGCATGAAGCCGCGGTCGCGCAGTACATACAGTTGGAACCACATCGGTCGCTTGATCGCTGGCGCCACTTCTTCGATCGGGCACACCGACACCGTCGACAGCGTGAACGGAATGCCACGGCTGTCCGCCGCGCGCGCCGCCTGCACTTCGCCGCGGCGCGCATACATGCCGGTCAGGCCGACCGGTGCCAGCGCAACCGGCATTGCCAGCTTCTCGCCGAACAACTCGGTTTCCAGGCTGAGCTCGGACATGTCGCGCAGGATGCGCTGGCGCAGCGCGATGTCGGACAGGTCGGAAACATTACGTTTGAGCGTGTGTTCGGCATACGCGCCGCCATCGATGTAGTGGAACAGGAACGGCGGCAGACGACGCTGTGCGGCCGCACGGTAATCGGTGGAGGCGGAGATGATCATGGGTCAACCGTGGGATGAGGGAAGCCGCGAAGCACGGGCACGCCGCGCCTCGTCTTCATCGAGCGTGCGCAGCGTGGTGTGCACGAACTCAAGATGGGTATGCGCTGCGGCACGCGCACGCTCGGGGTCGCCGGCCAGCACCGCATCCATCATTTCGCGGTGCTGGTCGGACAAAGGGGAAAACGTCGTCGATGCGGTGTAGAGCTTTTCGCGACTCTGCGAGATATTGGTCTGCAGCAGCTCGAACAGGCCGCGCATCACCTGCAACAGCACCAGATTGTGCGAGGCCTCGGCGATGGACAGATGGAAGGCGGCATCGGCGCGCGCTTCGCCGGCCGGATCGTCCTTGCCATGCGCGTCCATCATGGTCTGGAAGGCCTGCGCGATGCGTGCGCGGTCGTCGTCGGTAGCCCGCAACGCGGCATGCCAGGCGGTTGCGCCTTCCAGCGCGTGGCGGATTTCCAGCACGTCGAAGCGGTATTCCGGATCGCCCTGGAACAGCGGCAGGTACGGCACCAGCGGTTCATCCAAGGCCTGCCGCGCACGCGCAGCCGGCTCGGCCACATAGGTGCCACCGCCAACCCGCGCCACCAGCAGGCCCTGGCTGCCCAGCTGGGCAATCGCCTCGCGCAGCGCCGTGCGCGAGACCCCGAGCTGCACCGCCAGCGCGCGCTCGGAAGGCAACCGGTCACCCGGCTGCAGTTGTTGTTCGTCCACCAGCACGCGCAGCTGCGCGGCCACCTTGTCGGAAATACGTTGCGTACTCATGCCGACATTGTGGCCCGAAGCTGAGCTGCGTTGGCGGACGCGCGCGGCCATGGCTCAGGGGATCATCCAGGTCAGCCAATAGGCCTGCGCGGTGGTGATCAGGCCGACCATCACCGTGAAGATCAGGCTGTGCTTGACGGTAAAGCGGAACAGGTCCGATTCCTTGCCCGCCAGACCCACCGCCGCACAGGCAATGGCGATGGACTGCGGCGAGATCATCTTGCCGGTGACGCCGCCGGTGGTATTGGCGGCGACCAGCAGCACTTCGGACACACCAATCTGCTGCGCGGTCGTCGCCTGCAAGGCCGAGAACAAGGCATTGGACGAGGTGTCCGAACCGGTCAGGAACACGCCCAGCCAGCCCAGGAACGGTGAGAAGAACGTGAATGCCTTGCCGGTATGCGCAAGCGCCAACGCGAGTGTCGCCGACAAGCCGGAGTAGTTGGCGATGAAGGCGAAGGCCAGCACCATGCCGATCGAGTAGATCGGCATCTTCAGCTCATTGACGGTCTCAGCGAAGGTGCGCACCGCCGCACGTACCGGCATGCGCAGGTAGATGATCGCAATCACCGCCGCCAGCATGATTGCGGTGCCGGTGGCCGAGATGGCATCAAACTTGTACACGGCCTCGTAGGCGGTGGGCGCGTTCACGATCGGCGGCATCTTCTGCACCAGCTGGTCCAAGCCCGGTACCGGCAGCTTCAGCACCCAGCTCTCCAGCGGGCCACCGGTGGCGAACAAGACCTTGAACGGCTTGATGCTCCACAGCGTGACCATCGCGGTGAGGATCAGGAACGGCGACCACGCCTTGGCGATCTGGCCGGCGCTGTAACGCGGTGCGGCCGATGCCTGCGCGGCAGCGTCAGCACTGGCTTCGGTTTCAAAGCGGAAGATGCGCTTGGGCTGCCAGCGACGCAGGAACAGCGTCAGGCACACCAGCGATGCCAGCGAGGCAGTGATGTCAGGCAGTTCCGGGCCGATGAAATTGGAAGTCAGGTATTGCGCGATGGCGAAGGAACCACCGGCGATCAACACCGCCGGCCAGGTTTCCTTGATGCCGCGCCAGCCATCCATGATGGCCATGATCCAGAACAGCACGATGATGGTCAGGAACGGCAGCTGGCGCCCGGCCATCTGCCCGATCTCGAACGCATCCAGGCCGGTGACCTGGCCGGCGACGATGATCGGAATGCCCATCGCACCGAAGGCCACCGGCGCGGTGTTAACGATCAGGCACAGGCCGGCGGCATACAGCGGCTTGAAGCCCAGCCCGACCAGCAACGCGGCGGTGATCGCCACCGGCGCGCCAAAACCTGCGGCACCTTCAAGGAAGGCGCCGAAGGCGAAGCCGACCATCAGCATCTGCAGGCGCTGGTCTTCGGTCACCGACAGGATCGAGGCGCGGATGATCGCGAACTGGCCGGTCTTGACCGACACCTTGTACAGGAACACCGCACCGATGATGATCCAGGCAATCGGCCACAGCCCGTACAGGAAGCCGAAACCGGCTGCACCCAAGGCCTGCGACACCGGCATGCGATAGAACAGCAACGCGACCGCCAGCGCGATGGCGACGGTGATGGTGCCGGCCAGCCAGCCCTTCATGCGCAGCACCGCCAGGGCGACGAAGAAGAAGGCGATCGGCAACAGCGCGATCAGGCTGGACAGCCAGAGGTTGCCAGCGGGGTCGTACAGTTGTTCCCAGGGCTGCATGCAGGTTCTCGTCAAAGGCGAAAGGCGGCCCACCCGAAGATGGCGTGGCGGCGGTCGCGAATATTGGTATTACCAATATTCAATCCATCTGACCAACGAACCGCGATTGAATCGCCGTTTCCGCGAAGATCCTATTAGACCATAGGGTTAGTGAAGATTATTGGTCGTACCAATATTCGGATTTTGTAGGAGCGGCGTAAGCCGCGAAGCCGATATCAGTACAGCCACCCATCCACTTGCCACTGCATCCATGCAGCTTGCCGGCGCCGTCAGCTTCGCGGCTTACGCCGCTCCTACAAGAAGAGACAAAAACAAAGGCAAAAAAACGGCACGTCTCCGTGCCGGTTTTTTCTTCGCTGTTGCCAGTTACAAGCGCTGCCATTCCGGCCCTTCCCCGCGTCGCCAATACACCGCCACCGCCTTGCCATAGACCGCATCAGCATCCACCAAACCGAAGAAACGCCCATCAAAGCTGTTGCCACGATGGTCACCCACCACCAGCAACTTGCCGGCCGGAATGGTGATGCCCTTGATGTCCGGGCCACCGCCATCCTGCAGGTCCAGCTGCACCTGCTTGTCGCCGAACAACTCCCGCGCCACGTCCTGGCGCAGCGCTTGCTCGTTGATGAACAGATAACCGTCATACAACTGCACGCGATCACCGGCTACAGCCACCACACGTTTGATCAGCCGCGTGCCATCGGCCGGTGAATCGAACACCGCCACGTCGCCACGCTGCGGTGCCTGCCCGGCCAGCAGTCGCACATTGGTGAAAGGAAGGCGCAGTCCGTAGGCACGCATATCCACCACCACCCTATCGCCCGGCTGCAGAGTGGGCTGCATCGAGCCGCTGGGCACCTGGTAGTGATTGGCCAGGCTGTCGCGGGCAGCGAACAGCAACAGCAACATCACCAGCAAGGGCAGCACTTCGCGGCGCATCCAAGCCACTGCTGGATGCGGAGAAGCAACAGACGCGGTCTCATTCATGGCCAATCACCAGCTCCGGGGTCAGCCAACTGACCGCCAAGGCCAGTCGAAGTTCCCGGTGACTGCCACCCACAGCGTCGCAAGCTTTGCTACGCAGACTTTACGCTGCCGCGCCCACCCACCATGGCGATTTGATGCAGCAGCGGCGCATCGTGGCACCACCGCGCCGCATGGCGCTTGAACGTGGTGCTACATGAGCGTTTTACTGATCCGGCATACCCGCAACCCAGCAGTGCCGGATGCATCCCTTCTGCCTGCACAGCTTGCAGGGCAGCCGCTGCAATGCCTGTACTGCGGTTCATTGCCCGCACTGGCGCAATGCCTGCAGAACGCGCAACACCCGGCGCCGAGCTGGGTGTTGATCGAGAACACCGCCACCGATGATACGCAGTGGGCACTGCACGGTCGCAGCGTGTGCAACGCCTTGGACGCCCTGCCGGCGCCGTACATCGAAATCGCCCGCAGTGACGCCGATACGCTGGAAACCCATCTGCATCCCCATCATGCCGCCACTGCGGTGGTGGTCTGCAGTACCGGTACCGACGATGCGCGACGCTTGTCGCTGGCGATCGCCACGCGCCTGCTCGGCAACGGACAAGGTGCCTGAGTCATGGCCATCTTCATCGTACGTGGACCCGATACCTGCGATGCGCAGCTACAGGCTGCCGTGCCGCTGCCAAGCCCGGTGATGAACGCCTTGGTGCACCGCGCACTCGATGTCGGCATCAGCGTTGCACAGCGCAACTGCCGCTCCGAACAGGAGCTGCTGGACGCGCTGTACGCGGCCGACCACAGCCCGGACGACGTGATCCTGCTCGCCCCGGCAGCCTGCGTGCACAGCCTGCGCCTGCAGCGGCTCCTGCCGCGCCTGCGCAATGCCTATGTGGAAGTACACGAGGACGCCAGCGACTCGCCGCAATCCTGCCTGCCGGAGCACCTTGGTCGTCGTCTTGGCATCGCCCAGGGCTATTGCGCGCAGAGCTATGTGCTGGCCATGGAGCTGGCGCTGGAACACCTGTGCTGCAGTGATGTCGGTGATCGCGTGCATGTAGGCACCTGAAATGGATGCGCATCGCTACATCGTGGGTTACGAGGTCTACCTGGATGGCCATCCGTTCTGGTGGGGGCAGCTGGCACTGCGCCTGGATGAAGGCGATCCATTGTTGTTGCAGCCACAGGCGCTGCTGGATCATCTGTGCGTGATGGCGGCAAAGCGACATGATGTGGCTGCGGCGCAGGTGCGGTTGAAGATGATCAGTCGGTTATAGCGGATAGCTCCTCTCTATCGGCTTCGCGGCTTACGCCGCTCCTACACAAGGCTGGTGGATTGCTTGGAAAGCCCTTTGCCGAGCATGGCTCGGCACTACATGCTGACGTCTGGCCCACTTTCACCGTTTGGCATCGCCACATACACTCGGCCTGCCTTCCCTGAACTGCAGGTCGTTGGCTGCACATGCCTTTACTCAACGGTTTCACGCTGGGCCAGGAATTCGATATCGAAACGGATCTGGTACAGGCATGTACAGAACAACCCAACCGTATCCTGGAACAGCTGGTTTTCAGCTCGGAACTGGACTTCGAACCCTGCCGTGAGCTGCTCGAGAGCAGGCTCACGCTTCGTTACGGACCATCTGCAGCGCCAGCCTTGAGCGCAAGCGGAGAGGTCTCCGTCGCCTGCTATGGCTTCGCAAAGGGCGCAACACGGGTTACCGCCCAGGTTTCCTGCGAAGGACCAGACTACCGCTGCCATGGTTTCATCCATGCCACCACTTGCTGGCAGCCGGATTCGGGTTCGTGATTCGCTATCATCGGCAAGCGGACGGATACACGCCTGCGTGAAGCACGCATTCGATTCCCAAGGACGATCCCTGACATGAATAGTCATTCCATGCTGCTGTGCCTGCTGCTTGCCGTTACGCCGGCTGTTGCGGCCGATGCCCCGGATGAGGCTGCCACCTTGGCCATCCTCACTGCCGGCCATTGGCAGTCGGGGCAACAGCAAGGGGTTTATCGGGTGCGCCTGGAGAACGTGGGCTTCGAGCACGTGTCCTGCCGCGTCTGGATTGAGTGGCTGAGCGCACCGGCAGCCGGAAAACCCTTTGCGATCGTTGCAAGGCGGCCATTGGCCGAGGTATCTGACAGCTTCTGGTCGTGTCCCAACCGAGGCGACACCGTCGTGCTGAGCGACGCAGCGCTGCAACTTAATCTGGTCCATGCCTATTCGCTGGAGCCACGGGTGCTCAATGTGGCGCTGGGTGCGCCGGGGCACTACCAATTGCAGGCCAAAGGGAATACATCACCGTGACCAATGGAATCTCCAGCACTTTCCTACTGACGGCGAGTACTTCACGTTCGATTGGCCGCAGCCTGTTGTTGCTGGGAGTGCTGCTGCTGGGCGCTTGTGCAACCCGTCCCGGCCCGCTGGGTACGCTGTCCAACATCGTGGTTACCGGCAGCGGCGTCGACAACGAGCGCGATGCGCTTCTGTGCGATGGATTCAAACCTGATCCGCAGCAGCTGCGTGCGTTCTTCCGCCATGCCGTGTTGATCACCCCGCGCCAGCAACATGATTTTTTCCTGCACGGCCCCTGTTATGTGCGCGGCACATTCACTACCCGCTATGAGCGCTGGCATTGGGAGCTGCGCAATGGAGGCACTGCGCGGGTTACTTCGGCTGCGGGTGATGATTCTTTTCTGCTCGCCGATCCACGCGAGGAATCATCGCTTGGCGATGAGTGAGGCCTGCGCAGCTCTGTAGTGCCGAGCCATGCTCGGCAGGGGCGTTCCCGGCAAGGCCGCTGCCTAGCATGGCTCGGTCCTACCGCGACTGTTCCCTCCCTTTTGCGCAGCAAAGGGGAGGCTGGGGAGGGGTTGGCTTTTGCGGCCTTTCGAGCGCTGCCTGCTTCGCGGCTTACGCCGCTCCTACACAAGGCTGATGGATGGTTGGGAAAGCCTCTGCCGAGCATGGCTCGGCACTACCTTCAGTAGTCTTCTTCGGCGGCGGCTTCGCGGCCTTGTTGGCGGATCAGGGCTTCTTCACGTGCGTCGTTGATGGCGTGACGCACGCTATCCAGGTCCACTGCATGCTCGTCCGGGGTGAACTCGCCAGTCAACACGGTGTCAGGTAGCAGATCGCCGGCCTGGAACAACTCCCACATCTCTTCGCCGTACCAGGTTTCCAGCAGTGCCGGCGCGCTGCGCCCAAGATAAGCAGTGAGGTTGTTGACGTCGCGTAGCAGCATGGTGCGTGCGGCGTTGTTGCCGCCTGCACTCACTACCTGCGGAAAATCAATCACCACCGGTCCATCCGGCCCAACCAGCACGTTGTACGGCGACAGATCGCCGTGGATCAGGCCGCAGCACAGCATCAGCTTCACCTGCTGCACCAGCACGGCATGGAACTCACGCGCCTGTTCGGCACTGAGCTCCACCTCGCCCAGGCGCGCAGCGCTGAAGCCCTCGGCGTCGGTCACCAGTTCCATCACCAGCACCCCGTGGAAGTAACCGAACGGCTCCGGCACACGCACGCCGGCGTCGCGCAGCTGGTACAGCGCGTCCACCTCGGTGTTCTTCCAGGCCGCTTCAGCCTGCTTGCGCCCGTAGTTGCTGGCCTTGCCGATGGCGCGGGCCTCGCGGCTGCCACGTACCTTGCGGCCTTCCTGGTACTGCACACGCTGCTGGAAGCTGCGCTGCGCCATGTCCTTGTAGACCTTGGCACAACGGATTTCGTCGCCGCTGCGGACGACATAGACCGCTGCTTCCTTGCCGCTCTTGAGCGGGCGCAGAACCTCGTCGATGACGCCGTCGTCTATCAGTACCTGCAGTTGTTGGGGTGTTTTCACAGTGTCTCGGAGGATGCGGGTGGCGGTTCGATCAGCATCGAACGTGGGCCGTCCGGGTGGGATCAGGCGGGCATATTGTTGCCGATGGTACGGAAACCGGCCAGCCATGGAAGTGACGGGGGTTCAGGCTGGGCAGTTCCGCCGGCACATAGGCGAACGGCCAGGCATTGGGCCTGGCCGTTGGTCGGTGATCGCAGGTCGCAGCAGGCTGCGCCCACCCTCTCCCCAACCCCTCTCCCGGAGGGAGAGGGGCTAGAGCGCAGCCTCAGCGGCTCAACACGCCGGGGTTCATCAGACCCTTGGGATCAAGCTGGGCCTTGACCGCATCCAGCACGGCCAATGCCGCCGGGTCACGGCCGGCGCGGTAGTCGTAGAACTTGCCCAGCTGCAGGTTGGCAGCGCCATGCGCACGCATGGTGTCGGCGATCTGCCGCTTGAGCGTGTCGGCCGCCGCACGTGCGTCCAGGTGTTCACCGGGGCAGCCGATGCGCTCGCGGTGGTCGGCATCGACAGTGCGCACGTGGAAGGCGTTGTGGCTGTCCGGCCAATAGATGCAGGGCTCGATCACCACCGTCTGCGCGCCCACGCTGGACAGCAGGGTGCCGATGAACAGGCCGTGCTTGTCCATGGTTTCCTGCTCGCGCGCGAACAGGTCCTGCAGGGCATTGAACATACTGGTGGCCTTGGAATGCGGCACCAGCGCGTGCACCGGCGCCCAGCGCTCGCCCTGTGGGCCGAGCATCGAGTTCCAGGCCGCGAACGGATTGGCCGCCATCATCTTGGCGATCGACGGTTCGATACTTTCACCGAACTCGCCCACCAGCTTGCGCGCACGCGCCACGCGATCGGCTACCTCGGCGGCGCTGTCGCCTTCCAGGGTGATGTGCAGCGAGAACTGCTCCTGGTCAACGATGTCGCGGCCCTTCACCGCCAGCTTCAGGCCGGAGATCAGGCCGCCCTTCTTGATCACGTTGGTCAGCGCCTTGACGTCGCTGGACAGGCCGGCGCGGCGCATGCGCACGCGAGTCAGCGCCGGGTCGAAGGCGGCCGTTTCGCTGGCCAGGCCATGCCGCGAGAGCACACCCAGGGCACCGAACAGGCCTTCGGCGGTCGGGAATTGCCAGGACAGGTAGTCGATATGCGCGTGCTTGGGAATGAGCTTGAGCACGATGCGCGTCTTGATGCCGAGCAGGCCGCAGTCGCCCAGGAACAGACCGGTCAGGTCCGGCCCGTACCAACGGAAGAACGGGCTGGTATTGGCCGCGGCCGCCGAACCGGTGGTGAGGATGTCGCCATTGGCGGTAACCACCTGCAGGCCCAGCACCACATCGGCCGAGCAGCCATAGCGGGCGGTGCCGTGGAAGATCGCGCCCTGCGACATGCCGCCACCCACGGTGGCATGCGAGCCGGACATCGGCCCGAAGTACGGCGTGCGTACGCCCTTGGCATCCAGCGCTTCCTTGAGCGCGCGCCAGGTGACGCCGGCCTCGACCACCACATAGGCGTCTTCCAGGTTGATCTCGACGATCTTGTCCAGCGCGCCGGTGTCCACCAGCACCGCCGGGCTCTGCGCGGCGATATAGCCGCCGGTGTAGCTCATGCCACCGCCACGGGCGATGACCGCCACGCCGGCATCGGTAAGCTGCTTGACCGCATCGGCCAACTGCTGCGCGTCGTTCGGGCGCAGCACGGCCAGCAGCGGCTTGCCCTGCGAATAGACGTCGGTGGAAAAGTACTCAAGCTCGCTCGCATCGGTGACGATGCTGCCGCCCCAGCTGGATTGCAGGCGGTCGATAACGGCGGTTGCGGTGTCGTTGCTCATGGGGGTCCTTCGGCTCAGGCAGACAGGGCGGCAGCGCGCCCCTGGTAATCGGATTCGGCATCGCCAACCACGCGCAGCGGCACCGGCAGGGCACGTAGCCGCGCCGCCAGATCCGCTGCGGTGACATCGCGCAGCAGGCCATGCAGGCGACTGCCAAGACGCAGCAGTTCAACAACATTGGCATGTACCAACGCAGGCGCAGGCGCATCCACACGGCGGCGCGCAGCAGCGCTGGGCAGCAGCCACGGCCATAGCAGATGGCGCTCGCGCTCCCATTGCCAGGCATCGCACAGATAGCCGCCTGCACGGTCGATGACGGTACTGGGAAGCCCCTGCAGCAGCACCGCCTGTTCTTCGGCGTTGAGCAGCCATGGTGAATGCAGTACGACCTCGCTGACGCGCGCGCCCAAGGCATCCACCAGCGCAGGAACGTAGCCCGCTGCTGCGCCATGGGCTTCGATCTGCAAGGGCAGATCGGCACTGTCACGCAGCGCGTCCAACAAGGCAGCGACCACGCTGGCGGCATCCAGCCCAGCATCGCTTTCGCAGGATGCACCGTGGCCGGGGAGATCCGGCAGCAGGCACGCACTGTCATCGGCATCAAGCTGTTGCGGCATCAACGGCCGGGTGCCGGGCGCATGCAGGCATAGCCGCAGGGGGCCCTGCCCTGCCCGCTCCCAGACCGCCATATCGCCGCCAGCGGTAGCGATGATGCGTCGCTGCCAGCGATTGTTCGCCGCTACGCCAGCCCTGCAAGCAACGAAGGCCGGCTCGGCAGCCAAGGTCTGCGCCAACCACGCATCCATGCTGTCGAGCATCGCCGGAATGCCTGCGCGCTCTTCAACCACCGCAACATTGTCGGGTAGACCACGCAGACGCGGCAGATGCGCCAGCAGCGGATCGCCGTGGCGATAGACCAGCCACGACGGCATCTGCAGCTGCTGCAGCCAGAAGTGATCATTGTGGCGGAACGCCGCAGCGTAGCCTGCGCGATAGGTATCACCCACATCCAGCACATCCATCACCATGTCACGGGTGCTTTCCGTGGTCTGCGGTGGAATCGCCATCGCCGCTTCGGCGCGGCCGTCGTACCACGGGAAGTAATACTTCTGCTCGCGCATGCGTGACCACAGCCAACGCAGGTGCGAGCCATCCCACTGCGGCACGAAAGGCGGCAGATAGGCATCGCCATACAACGCGCTTTCTTCCGGAGTGAAGGCCGCATAGCCGTCCACCACCAGCGCAGCCACACGCTCAGGCGCAGCCCAAGCCAACCAGGTGGCGATCAGCCCGCCGGTATGCATGCCGAACACCGCAAAACGCTGCAGGCCGATGGCATCGGCGAACTCCAGAGTGGCAGCACCGAACTCGGCAATCGTCATTGGGTTGCCGGGCAAGGCCTCCGAATAGCCGAAGCCGGGCGTGTCCGGCGCGATCACCGTGTAGCGGTCGGCATAGCGCTGCTGCATCTGCGCCCACATCCGCGAGTTCTGCGGCGACTGGTGGATCAACAGCAGGGCCGGGCCACTGCCGGCGATACGGTAATGCACCTGCCGCCCGTTGACGGACACGAAGCAGCGTCGGATCTGGGTCATGCGTATTCCTTAAAGCCGTACCAGCGCCTTGCCCAGGTTCTCGCCCTTGAGCAGGCCAATGAAACCAGCCGGCGCAGCGGCCAGCCCGTCGTGGATATGTTCGCGGTAGCGCAGCGTGCCTGCGGCGATCATCTGCGCCAGCTCCGCGCGGCATTGCGCGAAGTCTGCCAGGTGGTCGTAGACCACCAGGCCTTCAAGCCGTGCACGCGTCCCAATCACCGGCCCCAGGTTGGGCCCGGCCGGGCGTTCGGCGCGGTTGTACTGGTCACTGAGCCCGCACAGCACCACCCGTGCATGCAGGCGCAGCAGCGACAACGCGGCCTCCAGCACCGCGCCGCCGACATTGTCGAAATAGCCATCAATGCCGTCCGCGCAGGCGGCGCGCAGGGCCTGGGCAAAGTCCGCATCGCGATAGCTGACGCAGGCATCGAAGCCGAATTCATCGGTAACGATGGCGCACTTCTGCGCGCTGCCGGCAATCCCGACCACGCGGCAACCGGCGGCCTTGCACAGCTGGCCGACCACACTGCCAACCGCACCGGCGGCGGTGGATACCAGGATGGTTTGGCCGGCCTTTGGTTGCAGGATCCTGCGCACGCCGGCCCAGGCGGTAAGCCCAGGAACACCGAGCACGCCAACAGCTGTGCTGGCCGGCGCCAGCGCCGTATCCACCACGGCGGCGGTGTTTGCATCAATGGCGGCGAATTCGGCCCAGCCGGTCATGCCGGTAACCACCTCGCCGATCTGGAAGCGCCCGCTGCGATCTTCAATCACCGTGCCGATGCCGTAGCCCGGCACGATGCTGCCCAGCGGCGGGCAGGGCAGCGCGTAACGGCCACCGAGCTGCGCACGCAGGAATGGGTCCAGCGACAGATGGCTAACCCGCACCAACAGCTGGCCATCACCGGGCACCGGCAACGGCAGCTGCTGCATTTCAAAATCCTGCAGCTGCGGCAGGCCTTCCGGAATCTGCCGCAGGCAGACGGCCTGCATGCTGCTGTGCAGGCCGTCCATCATCAGAACGCGTTGATGCCGGTCAGCTCGCGGCCGATCACCAGCTGGTGCACGGTCTCGGTGCCTTCGTACGTGATCACCGACTCCAGGTTCAGCGCATGACGGATCGCACCGTGCTCGGTGGTGATGCCGGCACCGCCAAGCAGGTCACGGCACTCGCGGGCGATGTCGATGGCCAGGCGGCAGTTGTTCCACTTGGCCAGCGAGACCTGCTGCGGCTGCATTTGTCCTGCGTCCTTCAAACGACCGAGCTGCAGCACCAGCAACTGGCCGGCGGTGATGCGGCGGGCCATGTCGGCCATCTTGATCTGCGCGCTCTGGGTGGCAGCCACCGGGCGGCCGAACAGGATGCGCTCCTTGGTGTAGGCCAGCACTTCGTCCAGGCAGGCGATCGCAGCGCCCAGCGGGCCCCAGGTGATGCCGTAGCGGGCCTGGGTGAGGCAGCCCAGCGGGCCCTTCAGGCCCTTCACGTTGGGCAGGCGGTTGGCATCGGGCACGCGCACGTTGTCGAAGAACAGCGCGCCGGTCACCGAGGCGCGCAGGCTCATCTTGTGCTTGATCTCCTGGGCGGTGAAGCCCGGCGTGCCCTTCTCGATGACGAAGCCCTGCACGCCTTCGTCGGTATTGGCCCAGACGATGGCGATATCGGCGACCGAGCCGTTGGTGATCCACATCTTGGAACCGTTGATCACCCAATCACCGCCGTCCTTCACCGCGCGGGTCTTCATGCTGGCCGGGTCGGAACCACCATGGGCTTCGGTCAGGCCGAAGCAGCCAATCACCTTGCCGCGCGACATGTCCGGCAGCCAGCGCATGCGCTGCTCTTCCGAACCGTAGGCATAGATGGGGTACATGCACAGCGAGCTCTGCACCGAGACGAAGCTGCGCAGGCCGGAATCGCCGCGCTCCAGTTCCTGGCAGATCAGGCCGTAGCTGACGCTGTTCAAGCCGGCGCCGCCGTACTGTTCCGGCAGCGAGCTGCCGAGCAGGCCCATGTCGGCGATCTCGGGGATCAGCTCATTGGGGAAGCGGCCCTGGTCGAAGCAGTCGCCGATGATCGGCAGCACGCGCTCATCGGTGAAGCGGGCAACGGAATCCTGTACAGCGCGTTCTTCCTCGCTCAGCAGCGAACGCACGTCGAACAAATCGTAGGGGTTCAGTGTCTTCAGGCTCATTACTGTCTCTGGAAGGCGCATCCGCGCCCGGAAGGTAGGGGATAAGGTAGTTCAATCAGGCCGAAAGAATTGCTGCAGCCGCACGCTCGCCCGAGGTGACGGCCGCTTCCATGCCCGGAACCTGCAGTTCGGTCTGCTCGCCGGCGAAGTGGATGCGCCCGAACGGAGCATTGGCCCAGCGCAGGGTTTCGGCAAAACGGCCCGGGGCGATCTCCGAGAACGCGCCATCGGCCAGCGGATCATTGCCCCAGCTGCGGGTCTCAAGTGGCAGCAGCGCGCCCTTGGACGCTGGCCGCAGCTGCTGCATGGCGTTGATCGCCCAGGCGAAGCGGGCCTCACGGTCCAGCGTGTCGGCATGCTGGGCCATGGCACCGTTGAGCCAGACGATCAGCCGGTTGATCTGGCCGTCGGCGCCGGGCACGGCGAATACGCGCTGCAACGGTCCCTCGCCCCACAGCGACAAAGGCAGGCCATCGTCTTCCCAGAACCTGCGGATGGGCCGCAGGTGAATGGTGGTGACGGCATTGGAGCGACGCGCCGACCAGACCTCCTGCTGCGCAACCGGCGGCGCCGGATCAATGACGATGCGGCTGAGTGGGCCGCTGGGCAGGGCCAGCACCAGATGTGCTGCACGAAAGCGCCGACCATCCGTGCAGCGGACGTCCAGCATGCCGCGTGCGGATTCGACCCGGCTGACCTGCGCGTTGAGTACCGGCAGCTGCGCCAGCGAAGCGGCCATCGCCTCCGGCAGTGCCTGGCTACCGCCCTGCACCCAACCGGTGCCCCTGGAACCAAACCGACGCAGCGCATCGCGGCGCAGTGCATCAAGCGCGCTGATCGACTGCAGCGAGGAAAAACTATTGCCGATATCCATCCATTGCAGCGCCTGTGCTGACCAGCCCTTGCTGGCGATCAACTGTGACAGGGGGATATCCAGCGAGAGAGTGGCAGGATCGCGCCAGCTGTCCACGGCCGGCAGGCCGAGCTCACCCATCGCGGTGGCCAGCAGCATCGGTGGCAGCAGGCCGTGTTCACGACCCTGCAAGGTATTGAGCGGGCTTTCGCCCCATGATTTTGCCGGCACCAGCGTATCGCCGATGACCAGGCCAAGCCCGGCAGCACCCGGCAAGGCGGCCGACGGCGGCACAATGCCGACGCCAACGCGCTTGGCGTGGGCGTGTACGCGATCGTAGGCGGTGCCCACTTCGACCCCGCCGATCTCAAAGCGGATTCCATCGCGCACCACGGTCTGCAGACGGCCACCGACGCGCGGATTGGCCTCCAGCACGGTGACACGGGCGCCACCGGCTTCCAAGGCATGGGCGGCAGACAGCCCGGCCAGGCCGGCACCGACGACGATGACGTCGCTGGTTGGCACCTTGGCGTGCAGCATGCCGGGCAGCAGCGAAAGTGCGGCCATGCCTGAAGCTCCCTTGATGAAATCGCGTCGTTGCATTGGTTCTGCCTGCAGAAGTGCGGGGTTGCTTTACTTTTTTTGCTTCAGATGCCGTCATTCCCGCGCGGGCGGGAATGACGATCCGATGGGTTCCCAGCACAGCGTGCTGCCAGTAGGCCGGAAGGACACAACGCGTCCTCCCGGCCCACGCAGAACCCTTAGAACTTGTAACTGACCTCGACGCCGTACATGCGCGGCAGCGAAGGCGTCAAACCAAAATCGCGCAGGTTGCTCACCGCCAGACCAGTCAACGGCGGCACCGCCGGCAGCGCGATGTAGGCATCCGGATTGATGGTGCGCTGTGCATCTTCCAGGGTGCGGTCGTTGAACGCATTGGTCACGTAGGCCGACACCTGGAGCTGTTCGGTCGGGCGGATGCTGAAGCGGAAGTTGGTGCGGGTGGAGGCGCCGATGTACGCCAGGTTGTCGACCTGGATGTAACGCTTGCCCTCGTAGTTGACGTCCATGTTGGCGGTGTATTCCCAGCCATTGGCCAGTGCACCGTCATACATCAGGCCCAGCGTCGCCTTGTGCTTGGGCACACGCGGCAGGGTAGCGCCGGCGGCATCGGCAGCAGGGTCAGCCAGCGTCGGCGCATTGCTGCTGGAGAACAGGTCGGCCTGGTCCTGGCTGAGGAACTTCAGGATCTTCGCATCGGTATACGAATACGCCAGGCTGGCCAGCCAACCCTGCGCGAACGCCCACTGGCTTTCCAGCTCGAAGCCACGGATGCGCGACTCGCCCACGTTGGTGGTGTAGCTGGTGGAGAACAGCGAGCCGTTCTTGCGGATCACCGGACCGGTTTCGGTCAGCTGCTGGTTGGTCCAGTCGATCTGGTAGAGGTTGGCATTGACGCGCAGGGTGCCGTCCAACCAATCACTTTTCATGCCCAACTCGTAGTTCCAGGCTTCCTCTTCCTTGTACGTGTTCAAACCACGTGCGATCAGCGCGTCGCGATCGGCTTCCCGGAAATCCGCGCGATAGACATCGGTATTGAAGCCACCTGGCTTGTTGCCCTTGGAGACCAACCCGTACAGGTTGACGTTCTCACGCGCCTGGTAGCTCAGCGTCCAACGCGGGGTGAAACTGCTGAAGGTCTTGTCCAGCGCATACGTCTGGCGATAGGTGTTCGCACCGAGCACGCGCACATCGGTGCCGCCCTTGCTGATTTCATCGCGTGCATAACGGCCTTCCAGCGAGGTGGTCCACTGGTCGTTGATGTGCCAGTTGATCAAGCCGTAGAGCGCCTTGTTGACCGTCTGGTCATCCGGATTGGTCGGGATGGGCGTGACCACCTTGTTGCCACCGATGGTGTAGCCGGTCAGGTCGCCGCCCCAGCCCGGCTGCGCATCCTGCTTGTAGTAATACGCACCCAGCATGCCCGACACCGCCAGATTCTGGTCGGTGGTCAAGCGGATATCCTGCGACCAGTTCTTGACGCCGGTATTGCTGAAACTCTCGAACGCACCGCCGTAGCCGCGGATGGCGCTGTAGTCCTGATCGCTGGCAGCGTAGGTTTCGCTCTTGTTGTAGGCCGAGGTCGAGGTCAGGTTCCAGCCGTTGGCGAACAGATAGTCCACCACCACACTGGTACGCAGCAGGTCGGTCTTGCGTCCGGAGAAATAACCTGCAGTCTCGAATTCCCTGGTGTTCAGCGCGTAGTCCGACGGTTCCTTCAGCTCACCGCAGTAGTAGCCGCGACGACGCGATTCCAGGATCGGGTACAGGCCGAAGTACAGGCCACCGGTGTACTCGGGCAGGTAGCAGTTGAGGTTGTCGCTACCCAGGCGCGCGGCGGCGAAATGCTGGTCGCGGCTCTTCTGCTTCATCACCCGTGCGGTGATGTCCAGCGCATCGGTCGGCGACCAGGCAATGGCGGCCATGCCACTGATGGTCTCGGTGCCGTTGAGGTCCTTCCTGCCCGATGCCTGGTTGTAGAACACGCCATCGTTGCCACGCTTGTTCAGGCTGAGGTCGTAGCCGAACGAGCCGTCTTCATTCCCACCCGAATAGAACAGACCCAGCTTTTCCTGGCCATAGTTGCCGGCACCCAGGGTGAGCTTGCCGCCCGGCACGCTGCCCGGGCGCTTGGTGATGAAGTTGACCGCGCCGGAAAATGTGCGACGACCAAAGGCGGCCGACTGCGGTCCACGGATCACTTCCACGCGTTGGATGTTCTCCAGGCCATAGCTGGAAATATCACCTTCAACGAAGATGCCATCGATGAAGAACGAGGCGTTGGCCTCGCCCTGGATGTTGGACATGCCGCGGATCACCGGGCGGTCGAAGCCGCGGCCGTAGCCGGACTTGAACGAGAAGCTCGGCGACAGGTTTGCGATGTCGCGTACGTCGGTCAGGCCCTTCTTCTCGATGGTCTGCTCGGACATGGCGGTGATCGGCAGCGGCATCTGCTGCAGTGGTTCGGACACGCCGCGCGCGGTCACGGTGATCTGGTCCAGGCTGTGCACGCTGTCATTGCTGGCTGCCGGCGGTGCGGCCGCTTCATCGCCGTCGGCAGCGACGGCGTTGCCCGCGCACAGCAACAGCACGAGAGCGATCGAGGAGCACAGCAGGTCTGGCTTGATGGTCTTCATGGGATTCCCGACTGGAAAGTTTGATCGGAATGGATTGGGAGGATGGATGCGCCGTCTTGGGGGAGGGTTCCGTCCGTTGTTTCCGTACTTCAGTCCTGCCGTTTCGCCGCCGCGCCCTGCTTGAGCTGCTTGTAGTAGCTCCAACTGGTGACGTTGGGTTGCACCCAGGTTTCAGGTGCGCGTGCGTACTCCGGGTAGCGGGTACGGACGAGTTCCTGGATGTCGGCAGGCAGCTCGCTGACCGAGGCGCGCTTGTTGCCCTGCGCGATGTACAGCAGATTGCCCGGACGGGTGCCCAGCTTCATCCAGGGGAGCCACGGCCCGACGCGGGTCCAGCCATAGGTGACCGGCACGCTCTTCAGCGCCGGGTTTTCCAGAGCCGCGCGAGGCGCGAAGAACATGAAGTGCTCCGACCCCATGTAGGTCGGGCCACTGGACTCGGCCGGAAACTCGGCCGGCTGCAGTGGGTTGGGATAGGCCAACGGGATGTTGAGGGTCAGCATCACCTGGTCGCCGGCTTCCACCCACGGCAGGTGCAGCGGACGGCCCGGCGCATTGAGCACGGTGTTGACCGGGTCGTTGGCGACCTGCACCACCTCGTTGCGCTCACCCGAGAACGGGTTGTCCCAGCTGTCGATGATCTTGCCGGTCTTCAGGTCGCGGTAGAAGGTGAGCTCGCGTGTGTACAGGCGCCACACGCCATCGGCCTGCTTTTCCGCGCGGCAGATGTTGTAGCCCTCGAAGCCCATCAGCGGCTCGGCTTTTTTGCCGGGCTCCTGCGCGAACAGGGTACCGGCCCACCACAGGATCTCTTCCTGCTTCGGGTCCAGCGAACAACGCAGCTTGACCATTGCTTCAACGCTGCCCGTTTCGGACTGCAGATCCAGCGCTTTTGCCTGTGGCGAAAGTGCGATTGCGGCAGCGAGCAAAACCGATGACATTCGAATCACGTCCAACCCCCGATTGAAATGGAGCGATGAAGCCAGTGCCTTGGCTGCTCCGGACCACGGAAGACAGGCCTGCCGACCCATCGAAGATGACATATAGCTATATCATTAGTACATGTTTGTCCAATCATTTGTAGAACCTTTGTCGCCGACCCCGCAGCGCTGCTGGACGCCGTGAAAACCCAGCAACAGCAGGCACGGGCGGTACTGCGCAAGATGTTGCTTTGCAACAAAAAAGCACCCGCCCAGGGCGTGAAAATAGGCACTGGCTTTTTGTCCGGACATTTGAGAAATTCGGGATGCGGACGATGCCGGGAGATAGGCCGGTAGACCGTACTGGCGGAGGTTTCCGCCAGTACGAAGGCGCAAGGGCACAGGTATTAGTTGGCCGCTTGACCCCGACCAGACCTACATGACATATAGATATAACTTTAGAACTTGAAGCCTTCCAAGGAGTCGCCATGAGCCAGCAAGCCCTGCCCCCCAGTTGGCAGCACGTGGGCCGCCACGCGGTGTTCCCCGATAGCGCACTGGATGACACCGCCCGCTTCGACTTCCTGGCCAACCTCAATGGCTACCTGGCCACCCAGCTCAGCCCCAAGGTCAAGCTGGCCTACGAGCAGCGGGTGAAGCCGGCATTCGAAAAGGAGAAAGGCCGCGCTCCGCAAACCCGCCATGAAGTGCGCAAGGCGATGGCCGGCGATGCGATCTACCAGACCTGGAGCGCCCTGCGCCGCAGCAGCATGGAAATGCGCCAGCAGGCCGGTCGCGGCCTGGTGCTCAAGCAGGTGGACGCGCTGATCGACAAGACGCGCGCACTCAACGCTGGCGACGATGGCCTGCAGCTGGACGCCTCGGTGCAGGTGCCACGCTATTCCAGCGCGGTGGACATCCACTGCATGCCTGGCGGCTACCACACCGAACTGCTGGCCGATGACGTATCGGCGGCTGCCAACTACGACTGCGGCATCTTCGCCACCACCGGCGGCATGCTCGGCCGCTACAACGATGGCGGTGGCCAGGCGCTGGCGCAGTGGTTGAAGGAAGAACACCCCGGCTTCAAGCCGCGTCGCATCCTCGATATTGGCTGCACCGTCGGCCACAACATCGTGCCGCTGGCGCAGGCCTTCCCGGATGCCGAGGTGATCGCCATCGACGTGGCCGCACCGATGCTGCGCTACGCCCATGCGCGCGCCCGTGCCCTGGGGGTGAACAACATCCGCTTCCGCCAGGCCAATGGTGAAGCGCTGGACTATGCGGACGATTCCTTCGACCTGATCACCACCGCCATGTTCTGGCACGAAAGCTCGGCCACGGCGATGCCGCGCAAGCTGCGCGAGATCCACCGCCTGCTGGCGGCCGGCGGCCTCACCGCCCACCTGGAACAACCGCAGTACCACGGCATGGACCCCTACGAGCAGTTCATCCGCGACTGGGATGCGTACAACAACAACGAGCCGTTCTGGAGCGTGATGCACGAGTACGACCTGCGCCAGATGATGGCTGCGGCCGGCTTCGATGCCGAGCGTTATTTCGAAACCAAGGTCCGTGGTGTGGTGGACCGCGACATCTTCCCGGTCGCCAGCGAAAACGGCGAAGACCACGGCCGCGCCGCGCTGTGGACCATGTTTGGAGCGTGGAAAGCATGAGCATCGATCCGATCGCCCTGGCCGGCAGCCGCGCCCGCGGCAAGCGTCCGTATTTCTTCAAGGACCCGGACGTGGAGCGCGTGCTGTCCATTGCCATGGCCATCGCCATGGAGAACGCCGTTACCCACCAGCGCCTGGACGCGCTGGAGCGCTTGATTGAACAGAAGGGCCTGCTCAGCCGCGAGGAACTGGACCAGTTCCGGCCGGACCGTGAGGCCGAAGCCCAGCGCACGCTGTGGATGAAGGAATACATCGCCCGGGTGCTGCGCATCGTGCAGCAGGAGACCGAGGCCTTGGAAGGCGGTGCTATGGACGTGCCGATGGAAGAAGTGATGGATGCGCTTCGCAACGAATGAGGCCAAGCCTCAACTGATGACATCAACACGACCAACAAGGAAACCGCAATGCCGAACATGCAACTGCACCTGCCGCTACTGGCCCGCCACGAAGGCGTCTGGGATGGCGTCTACCGTTACTACGATGCCAACGGCGACAAGATCGACGAACACAAGTCGCGCCTTATCTGTCGCTTCCCGGCCGATGAAAACCTGCCCTACCACCAGACCAACCACTACAGCTGGGCCGACGGCAAGGTGGAAGTACGCGACTTCCCGACCCGCTACGAGTTCGGCCGGGTGATCTTCGACAACGAGCTGATCTACGGCTGGGCGGCCGAAGTGCCGCTGGATGACTACCACCGCACGGTGATGCTGTACTGGAAGCGCAAGGGCGAGGAAGGCCTGGAGCTGTACGAAATGATCCAGCTCTCCGACTGCGGCCAGCTGCGCAACCGCATCTGGCATTGGTACAAGAACGGCGTACTGGTACAGCGCACGCTGATCGACGAGAAGTTCGTCAGCCGCGACTGGCAGAAGATCAAGGGCGAGAGCTTCAACGGCGACCCGATCTGATTGCAGCCGTAGCACAACGACCCGGGGCGCCATGGCGCCCCGGGTTTTTTGATACTGCAGCTGTTGCTTGAGCCCCTCTCCCGCTTGTGGGTTGAGAAGGGATCAAGAACAAGCACAACGGCAACAGCAACTGCAACTGCAACTGCAACTGCACCTGCACCCAACATGACCCAGGCTATCAACCACCGAGGTACCCAATGAGCAACACCCGCAGACACTTCCTCGGCAGCGCTGCCGGCCTGGCCGCCCTCGGCGCCGTCGGCCCCGCCCTGCTCGGCACCTCGGCTCCCGCACAGGCCGCCATGGGCAAGGGCCCGGATGCGCTCAACGAACGCACCGACGGCACCTACGCCACGATTGAACTGGCCAAGCCCGCATGGACCCTGGGCCTGGTGCAGTCGCGCGTGCACAGCTTCGACGCCAAGGAATGGAAGGCCGGCAGCAAGCGCAACCTGGCGCACATGCTCGAGCTCATCGACAAGGCGCATTACCACGCCAAGCCCGACCTGCTTCAGTTCCACGAATTCCCGCTCAGCGGCTGGCGCAAGTGGACCCGCGATGAAATCCTCAAGTTCGCCATCACCATTCCCGGCGAAGAAACCGAAGCCATCGCAAAGAAGGCGCGCCAGTACGGCACCTGGATCGTGTTTGGCGCCTATGCCACCGATCCGGATTGGCCGGGTCATGTGCTGTCCATCACCACGATCATGAACGACAAGGGCGAGATCGTGGACAAGCACTGGAAGGCACGCAACCTCAAGGGCGCCTTCCCGGACTTCGAACTGTTCACCACCACGACGTACGACGTGCTCGACCGCTACGTGGAAATGTACGGCCGCGATGCGGTAGTGCCGGTCACGCGCACGCCGCTGGGCAATATCTGCACCAGTTCCACCCAGCGTGAGCCGGAGCTGTTCCGGGCGATGGCATTCAAGGGCGCCGAAGTGTTCCTGCGTACCGCCTCGGGCGGCTTCTCGGACATGGATGTCGCTGCCTGTGCGATGTACAACGGCGTTTACTCGTCCATCGTCAACAACTCGATTTCGCCGGACAACGGCCCCTACTTCGATGACCCGGGCTCAGGCGGTACCGCCCTGTACGACCCCAGCGGCAAGATCGTCGCCGAGGCGCAGAGCAAGGAAGAAACCCTGGTGCTTGGCCGCGTGCCGATTGCCGAGCTGCGCGCACGCAAGCGCCAGCCCGTTGTGCACATGGATCTGTTCCGCGACGTCTACGACACCTACCAGAACGCCTACCCGCCGAACCTGTGGTCGGAGTACCTGCCTACTTCACTGGAAGATGCAGCGCGCTACATCCGCGGCAAGTCACGCTGGAAGTAAGCCCCGGCAAGCACAACGCAACGGCGCCGCAAGGCGCCGTTGGCGTGTGTGGCGATCGGAAGGCGAGCAGCCACCCTGACCAATACACTCATTGCCGCTCCGGATCGTCCTCGCCCGCGCGACCGGCGCCATAACCCAGGCCCGCGCCCATGCCCATACCGGCACCCATGCCGCCGCCACCGCCGCCACCCTTGCCGGCGCCTGCACGCTCGCCGTCCTTGCCACCGCCCTTGCCGCCACCGCCGCTGGCCGGTCGCGCAGGCCCTTGTTGGGGAATGCCAACCGTGGTGGGAATCACGTCCAGGTCCAGCACCTTGCGGATGAAGTCGCGCAGTGACACCACCAGATCTCCGGTGTGGATCGGACGCCCTTCGACCATGTCGGTGGCGGCACGCGCGGCCAGCCTTACCTGCTCCTCGGTGCCCAGCAGGATCACGTCCGACAAGGCCGCCTCCACCGCATCACGGGTACGCCGGGCACGGTCACCGGCCTCGCCGCTGTCCACGCTGGGCAGGATCACCGCACCATCGGCATTGGTCACCGCCTCGCCACGCTCCAGCTCGGCGGCGCGTCGGCGCAGATCACGCAGATGGCTGGGGTCAACGCTGAGATCGCCTGTAAAGGAACCACCCAAGGTCTTGTAGGCCGCAATCAGGGTCTTCAGCCGTTCGTTGATCTGGCGGTTGGCGGCCTCACGCTTCTGCTGCACTGCCTGCATCACCAGCAGGCGGATGCCCACGCCGATCAAGGTGATGATCGCCAACCCCACCAGCGTCGACAGCAGGCCCTGCCAGGAACTGAAATCCAGACCGCGCATCCGCACACCCGTTGCTGCAGGCGCACATACGCGCCGGGACCTTCATCGTAGCGGCAGCGTGCCCATCCCCACCAACGGCACAGCCACTGCAGCAGGCGGACGCGGTATCGTGTCGCCCTCTTCTTGACCTTGAACCCGCCGATGCCCAGCACTTCTTCCGCCCCGGCCAGCGCCTCTCCGCAGAAACTGGAACGTGCGCTCAAGCCACGCCAGCTGATCATGATGGGGCTGGGCAGCGCGATCGGCGCTGGCCTGTTCCTGGGCTCGGGCGTGGGCATCCAGGCCGCCGGGCCGGCAGTGCTGATCTCCTACCTGGTGGCCGGCACCCTGGTCATCATCATGATGCACGCCATGGGCGAGATGGCCGCCGCGCGGCCTGCCAGCGGCGCCTTCTCGGTGTACGCAGCCGATGCCCTGGGCGCCACCGCCGGCGCCACCGTCGGCTGGCTGTGGTGGGCACAGCTGGTGGTGGTGATCGCCGCCGAATCGGTGGGCGCGGCCGGCCTGCTCAATACGGTCTGGCCGCAATTGTCGGTACCGATGACCTCGTTGGCGTTCATGCTGGTATTCACCGCCATCAACCTGCTGGGCGTGCGCAATTTCGGCGAATTCGAGTTCTGGTTCGCCATCCTCAAGGTCGGTGCCATCATCGCCTTCATCCTGGTCGGCATCGCCCTGCTGCTGGGCCTGCTGCCGAACGTGCCCTCACCCGGCCTGGCCAACATCACCGGCCATGGCGGCTTCATGCCCAAGGGCCTGGCTGGCATCGGCGCGGCCCTGCTGGTGGTGATCTTCGCCTTCGGCGGCACCGAGATCGTGGCCGTGGCCGCGGCTGAAACCCAGGACCCCGAGCGCAGCCTGGCCCGCGCCATCCGTACCGTGGCCTGGCGCATCCTGGTGTTCTACATCGGTTCGATCGGGGTGATCATCGCGGTGGTACCGTGGAACAGCGAGACCCTGAAATCACCATTTGCCGCAGTGTTGCAGGTCGCCAACATCCCCGGCGCGGCCACGGCCATCACCCTGATCGCGGTGATCGCCCTGCTGTCGGCACTGAACGCCAACCTGTACGGCGCCTCACGGATGATCTATTCGCTGGCTGAACGACGGGAAGCGCCGCGCTGGCTGGGCCTGACCAATACCCGCCAGGTACCAGTGGTGGCCGTTCTGGCCAGCGTGCTGTTCGGCTTCGTCGCCACCGTGCTGGAGCTGATCTACCCGAACAAGGTGCTGCCAGTGCTGCTCAACGTGGTCGGCTCCACCTGCCTGCTGGTGTGGACCATCACCCTGGTATCGCAGCTGATCCTGCGCCGTCGGGCAGACCGCCTGGGTACGCCGCTGCCGTTCCGCATGGCCGGTTTCCCCTACCTGACGGTGCTGGCACTGGCAATCCTGGCGCTGATTTTCGCGCTGTTGCTGGCCACCCCGGAAACCCGCCTGCAGTTCCTGTCGATGGCCGTTTTCACCGCCTTCATCGCCTTTTGCAGCGGCTTGGCAAGGAAGTCGCGCCGCGCCTGACCATGCCGGAACAGGCTGTTCGCCCGCCTACGACCATGGCGGGCTTGTTTTAACGCGAAACTAACGGCAGGCTGCGCCCATCCGAGGCCAGCCATGCCCATCCCAGACCCCCGCGTAGACGCCTACATCGCCAACGCCGCCGCTTTCGCGCAGCCCATCCTGCGCGAGATCCGCCAGCGTGTGCACAGCGGTTGCGGGGCGGTTGAAGAAGCCATCAAGTGGGGCATGCCAGCGTTCCTGTACAAGGGCAAGCTGCTGTGTGGCATGGCCGCGTTCAAGGCACACGCCACGCTGGGCTTCTGGCAACGCGAGGCCGGTAGCGGCGATGACTCGGCCATGGGCCAGTACGGTCGCCTGCAGTCGCTCGGCGACCTGCCCGGCAAACGCGAATTCACAACCCAGCTACGCGCCGCCCTGCACCGTATCGATGCAGGCGCAACCCGCCCCAGAACGGCGCCACGCGCGCCGCTGCCGATGCCGCCGGCGTTTGCCGACGCGCTGGCTGGTGCAGCAGCAGCCAAGGCCCACTTTGACGCTTTCAGCCCTGGCTACCAACGCGACTATCTGGAGTGGATAGGTGAAGCCAAGCGCGACAGCACCCGCCAGCAGCGGATCGCCCAGGCCATCGAGTGGTTATCCGATGGCAAGCACCGCGGCTGGAAACATGAGAAGCATTGACGTGGGACGCGCCAGCGATTCCACTTGCCGCAAACATCCCCCCATCAGTCCTGTTGCTACGCCATGATCGACCTAGAAGACCTCATCCAGCGCTCCATCGACCCTGAGTCCGTCAGGCTGGAAGGCACCCTGACAAATCCGCCGTCGTTCGGCGTATATGCCATCGAGAACATCGACGACGGCAGCACCCACTACCGCTTTGGCAACCACCCGGTGCGCAAGCAGGAACTGGAAGACAAGTTCGGCAGCGCCGAGCTGGAATACCTGTTCCTCAGCCGCGAGGACGCCGCTGCATTGACCGCGGCCTTGAATCGCCCCGAAGCGGACTGAGCAGGCCGCTGTAGTGGGGGGGGCGGGGCGGCGCGGGGGGGGGGGGGGGGGGATAGTGAAAAAGCGAGCGAGGGGGGACGAAGGGTGGGGGGGCAGAGGGGGGCACCAAGACAGGGGGTGGGGG
>NZ_JBRREH010000063.1:0-27833 GCF_056760175.1 Stenotrophomonas sp. STEN021
CCCTGCCCCGCGCCCCGCCCCCGCCCGCCCCCCCCCCCCCCCCCCCCCCCCGGCCCCGCCCCCCCCGCCCCCCCCCCCCCCCCCCCCCCCCCCCCCCCCCCCCCCCCCCCCCCCCACTACAGGTGCAGCCTTACAGCTCCACCGTATCGAACGCCTGCCCATATTGCGGGTGCTGCTGCCACATCTGCTGCAGGCTCAGGCCGCGTACCGGGTCGATGAAATCCGGGGCGATGTCGGCCAGCGGCTTGAGCACGAAAGCGTGCTTCAACTCCGGCCGCGGAATACGCAGATGGCCCGGACCTTCCACCACCAGATCGCCGTAGTACACCACGTCGATATCCAGGGTACGGTCGCTGAAACGCGGACCGGAACGATCGCGGCCATGCGCGTCCTCCACCGCGTGCAACCAATCGTCCAACTCGCCCAACGGCAGGTCGGTGTCCAGCATCACCGCGTTGTTGAGGAAGTCCGGGCCGTCAAAACCCACGGCCGGGGTGCGGTAAGCCGGGGAGACGCTGATCGCGCCAAAACGTTCACGCAAGACGGCAACGGCCGCTTGCAGGTAGTGCTGCGGTTGCAGGTTGCTGCCCAGGCTGAGGAGCACGGTGGTCATGAGTTGGTTTGCCTGCGGACCCGCGCGCGCCACGATGGACGAGCCTGAGCACCGCATCGTAGGGAGGGGGCGCACATGATAGGCCAGCCATTGCCAGCCCGCATATGCCACCGGTGCTGCTCTCAGCCCACACCCAACGCGTCGGCCACCGCGCGGAACACCCGTTGCATCTCCAGCGGCTTGGGCAGTACGTGCACACTGATGCCCGCCGGTGCCTCACCACCGGCGAAGGCCGGCGCGTGGGCATCCTCCAGCACGATCGCGGGGCCGCGATAGCCCATCGCCTGCATCTCCGCCAGCAACTGCCCGGCCGAAAGCAGTGGAATGCCGCTGTCCACAAGCACCACATCCGGCAGGCCCGCCTCATGCAGGTGGCGCATCGCCACCGCACCATCGCTGGCCAGGCGCATACGATAGCCCTGGCTCGACAAAGCGTTGCCCAGCAGCGACAAACGCGTGGCCTCGTCATCCACCACCAGCAAGCGCTCGCCATGGCCGACCCGGATTCTCTCCACCGGCCCGGCGCCCTCATTGTCGGCCCGTCCGCACATCGGCAACAGCAACTCGAAGGTGGTGCCTTCGCCCAGTTCGCTCCGCACCTGGATCTGCCCGCCTATGCTCTCGACGATGCGGTGGCAGGACACCAGGCCAAGCCCAGTGCCCTCTGCCTTGGTGGTGAAGAAGGGCGTGAACAAGCGCTCCACCGTGGCTGCGTCCATGCCGATGCCATCATCACTGACGCGGATACGCACCTGGTCTGCCTCGTCGGCGACACGTTCGGCAACCAGGCTCAGGCTGCCACCGTCGGGCATCGCCTGGATGGCATTGAGTGCCAGATTCAGCAATACCTGCTGCAGTTCGGTGTAATTGGCCTGGACCGCCATGCGGTCATCGGACACTTCCAGATGCAGCTCGGCATTGCGCGGCAGGCTGCTCTTGAGCAGCATGCCCACCGCCTGGAACAAACGCTGCAATACGATGCGCTCACTTGGCTGGCGAGAGCCGCGCACGAAAGACAGCATCGACTCCACCATCTCATGGCCGCGGCGCCCGCATTCGGCGATGACATCGGCCAACCGGACGATCTTGGGGTCATCGCTGCGGTCGCGGATCAGGTCGGGAATGATCAGCAATGGCTGCAGGATATTGCGCAGATCATGGCTGAGCCCGGCGGCGAGCAGGGCCAGACTCTCCAGACGCTGCGCGCGCATCAGCTCATCTTCCACCCGCAGCCGCTCGCGCTCACTGCGGGTCTCGCGCACCAGCCGCGCCACCGCTGACGGCAATCGAGCCGGCTGGTGCTTGATGATGTAATCGTTGGCGCCTTGCTGCAGCGCTTCCACCGCGGTCTCCTCACCCATGGTGCCGGAGACGAAAATAAACGGCGCCCGTGGATGCAGCTCACGCAGGATCTGCAATGCCTGGTAGCCGGAGAAGCCCGGCATGCTCAGGTCCGACAGCACCACATCCGGCACATACTCGGCCAAGGCATCACGCATTGCCGGCTCGTTGTCGACCCGCTCGACTTCGACCTGCAGGCCTGCTTCGAGCAACTGGTCGATGACCAGCTCGGCATCTTCGGGCGAATCCTCCACCAGCAGGATTCGCAACGGCCCCAATGGCGCTCCTTGATTCGGCATCTGTGCTTACTCGTGCTCCGGCGCCTGGTTGATCAACGCCCAGAAGGTGCCGATCGTCCGCACTGCCTGGAAGAACTGATCGATGTCCACCGGCTTGACGACATAGGCGTTGACGCCAAGGTCCCAACTGCGGGCCAGATCGCTTTCTTCGCGCGAGGAGGACAGGATCACCACCGGCAGGCGCTTGAGATCCTCATCGGCACGGATCAGCCGCAGCACTTCCAGGCCATCCATGCGTGGCATCTTGATATCCAGCAGCAGTACGGCCGGCAAACCCTCCTCACGCTGGGCGAACGCGCCGCGCCTGAGCAGGAAGTCCATTGCCTCAACCCCGTCTTCGACATGCACGATGGGATTGGCCAGTGAAGCATCGCGCAGTGCGTCGATCGCCATCTCGGCATCGGCTCCGCTGTCTTCGGCAATCAGGATGGTGCGCAGGGGACTCATTCGAGGGTGTCCTTGTTGGGTGCTTCGGTTGCCTGGGGAAGAACAAAACTGAAAGTGGCGCCCTGATCGACCTGTGCGTCGGCCCAGATACGGCCGCCATGGCGGGTCAGTACGCGGCGTACGCTGGCCAGGCCAATGCCGGTGCCGGGATACTCCGAGGCCTTGTGCAGGCGCTGGAAAACGCCGAACAACTTGCTCGCGTATTGCATGTCGAAGCCGGCACCATTGTCGCTGACGCTGAATTGATGGCTGCCATCCGGCAGTTGCCTGGCACTGACCTCGATCACCGCCTTGTCGCGGGCTGCGGTGTATTTGACCGCATTGCCGAGCAGATTCAGCCACACCTGGCGCAGCATGTTTTCGTCACCGATCAGCACCGGCAGCCTGCCGATCTGCCACTCCACCTCGCGCGGCTTGCCGTCGGCACCGCCGTCGTTCTTCAGGTTGGAATCGAGCAATGCACGGGTATCGGCCACCAGCGACTGCATATCCACCCGCTGCATGCGCATCGCGCCACGGCCCAGCCGCGAGTACACCAGTAGATCATCGATCAGGGATGCCATCAGCTGCGCCGAACTGCTGATCACGTCGAGGTAATGCCGGGTCTTGCTGTCGATCGCCTCACCCAGGTGACGCCCCAACTTGTCGGAGAAGCCAGCCACATGCCGCAGCGGCGCACGCAGATCGTGGGACACGGAGTAGCTGAACGCTTCCAGCTCGCGGTTGACGTCGGCCATCTGCTCAACCTTGCCTTCCAGCTGGTGATTGAGCTCCTCCACATGCTGTTGCACGGCGCGCTGCACGGTGACGTCGCTGATCGTCATCAGCACCACATCATCCGCAGCGTCCGGCAAGGCCATGCGCCGGGCATTGATCAGCATGGTGCGCTGCATGCCGTCCACACTGCGCTGCTGGTGCTCGAAATCCCAAAGCTCACGGCCGCGCAGCAGTACGTCGGCCAGGCGCTGGCGCACCAACGGATCTTCCCATGCGCCATCGCCAATATCCTGCAGCTGGCGCAGGCTGATATCGGCATCGTCAACGCCATACAGCTCGGTGAATGCGGTGTTGTGCAGCACCACCCGGAGCTTGCCGTCGAGCAGCACGATGGGTTCGCGCACCGTCTGCAGCACCGCATTGGCACGGGCACTGGCCTTGCTGAGGCGAAGCTCGACATCCGCGCGACTGCCGATCTGCCGCTGCAACAGCCACAGCACCAGGCCCAGCAACAACAGCTGCACCGCCAGGGCAGTCCAGGTCACCATCGAGGCCATCCGTTGCTGGCGCTGTGCCAGCGCCGCGCGCTCGACCAACAACGCATCCTCATGCTGCTGCAGTTCCTGCACCAGTTGCCGGATCGGGTACTGGAAGGTCATTTCCTCGATCAGCTCACGCTGCCGGGGCGAATCGGTACTGGCCGCGATCTCCCTTGCCAGGACCATGCGCCGCTCCAGCATCGACTCCATCTTGCCGATCCGCACCAGCTGCTCGGGACTGTCACTGACCAGTTGCGCCAACTCGCGGAGATTGTCACCGATGCGGTCGGCGGTCTGCAGGCGTTCCTGCAGTGCCGGCGAATCGATGCCCTTGGACAGGGTCAGCGCCGCCGATTCCACATCACGGATATCGGCCTGCAGGTTGTACAGGCGCGCACCCACTGCCTGGGTATGGGCAACCCAATTGGCCGCATTCACGCTGTCGCTGGAAAGCCGCTGCAGGGTCAAGGCCGGCACCACGATGATCAACAACGCCGCCAGCCCCAGCCCGAACAAGCGCCAGCGGCTCCAGTCATCGTCGGTCAATCGTGCCGCCATCGTTTCCCCTGCGTGCTGACGGACCGGCGCGTGACGCGACGGCCCGGAGTTCATCGACAGTGTCGATCCGGAGTCAATCGATGGCGGCGTGACCAGCACGACAGCATCGCTGACTGTCGGCCAAGGATTGCACGAATACGCGTACCCGTGCACCCCCTATTCATTGGAACCCTGCAAGCACCAACCGTGCCTTGCAAGCGGGCCTCAGCCCGCTTCGCCAGCGGGCTTGATCGCATGCCCGCCGAACTCATTGCGCATTGCCGCCAGCATGCGGTCGCTGAAGGAATTGGCCTGCCGCGAGCGCAGCCGCTCCAGCAGCGACAAGGTGATCACCGGCGCTGGCACATCCAGCTCGATCGCCTCGGCCACGGTCCAGCGGCCCTCACCGGAGTCTTCAACGTAGGGCGCGATGCCATCCAACGCGGGGTTCTTCTGCAATGCGTCGGCACTGAGGTCCAACAACCATGAACGCACCACGCTGCCATGCCGCCAGACCTCGGCCACCTTGCCCACATCCAGCTCGAACTCGGCTTTCTTGTCCATCAACGCGAAGCCCTCGGCATAGGCCTGCATCATTCCGTACTCGATGCCGTTGTGGACCATCTTGCTGAAGTGCCCGGCACCGACCGGACCAACATGGGCCCAACCACGGTCCGCCGCCGGTGCCAACGCCTTGAACAGCGGTGACAAGCGCGCCACCACCCCGGCCTCCCCGCCAATCATCAGGCAATAGCCTTCCTGCAGCCCCCACACGCCACCGCTGGTACCACAATCCACGAACGCGACCCCTGCTCCAGCACAGCGCGCGGCACGTTGCTGCGACTGCTTGTACCAGGAGTTGCCGCCGTCGATCACCACATCACCGGCAGACAACAGCGGCAACAGCTCATCCAGGGTGGCATCCACCACCTTGGAGGGAACCATCAACCACAGCGCCCGCGGCGCCGGCAAGGCCTGCACCAGCGCCTGCAGCGCGTCCACGGTGGCGACGCCATGCCCGGCCACCTGCGCACGCGCCTGCTCGCCGGGGTCAACGCCGGTGACCGCAATCCCCGCACGCTGCAGACGCTGCGCCATGTTGGCACCCATGCGACCCAGCCCAATCATTCCCAATTCCATGTTCAAGCTCCTCCGACGGTAGATAAGGAAACACTGCTGCAGGCGCTCAGCCGTGCCTGCAACCAGCGTTGGTAAATCGTGGTGTGCAGGTTGTGCAGCACCAGCTCGCTGACGAAAGGCGTGCGCGGGTTGCGGTCCAGCAAGCGCACGATGTGATAACCGAAAGGACGCACGCCTTGGTGGTGCACGTACAGCATCAGCTCGCGATACACCGGATCGGCAAGCACCGCATCCATCTGCGCCAATACGGACTGCTGCGATTCCGACAAGGCCGTGCGCAATATCGGATCACGCGCGTACAACAGACGCTCGAAGCGATGGCGACCGCTGCCGCGCAGCTGTAGCGCAAGTTCCCAAAGCCGCTTGTTGAGTGCGTCGTAGTGGGCAAAGCCGCCGGAGCGCGCCAACGCAGATGCTGCCGCCGCGCTGATATCGGTAATGACGAAGTTCTCGGCCTGGTTGTTGATGTCATCCAGGTAGCTCGCATCGAAGGCATG
Organism: Stenotrophomonas sp. STEN021; assembly: GCF_056760175.1. NCBI lineage: Bacteria > Pseudomonadati > Pseudomonadota > Gammaproteobacteria > Lysobacterales > Lysobacteraceae > Stenotrophomonas > Stenotrophomonas sp. STEN021. The sequence goes on from NZ_JBRREH010000063.1 coordinate 6,131, forward strand.
CACGATATAGCCGGGCACGCCCATGAACGCCTGCCGGCCCAGTGCCGAGGTTTTCACCGCCTTGCCGTCGGCAAACAACTCGCCGGCACTGCTTCCGAGCAGGATGCTCGGGGTGTCGTGCAGGCTCAGGAAGGTGCCGATGGACAGTTCGCCGGATGTGAAAGCAGTATCGAAAAGAGCATCACCAAACAGTTCACGGATGGTTGCCAGCTGCCCTACCTGCCGCCCCACCCCGCATTCGGAGCGCACCCGACCCGAGTAGAACGCCTCCATTGCCACCGAATTGCGCGCCTGCGGTGCGTAACCGCGGCCAAAGCTGCGAAAGCGCTGCCAGCCCTGTGCGCGTGCGCCGCGCATGCCAAAACCAATCCAACCCAGCTGCAACGCCGAGAAGCGATAGCCCTGGTTTTCCTGCAGGCGGACACTGGCTGTACGCGCCGCATCGGCGAGTTTGAAAGCATAAGCGCAGATGCTGGCCGGCTGCTGCAGCACCTCGGCCGCCAGCCGCTCACGCTGCGCTGGGCCATAAGCCTGCGGCACCTGCAACTGCAGATCCCCCTGGGCCTGCGCATCGGCCAGCGATGCACGCTGGCAGGGGTCACCGCCCATGATCCGCGGTGCCTGCTGCGTACCTTCACTGAGTTGCCAGCCCAGCTGCTGCAGCAATGCCATATTGCAGCCCGCCTCGGCCAGCATTGGCATCATCGCCAGTGCGCACAGCAGCCGGGGCCATCGGCCACGGCGCTGCTGCGCGCGCCAGCCATGCCTCACCGCACCGGCTCCGCCGGGGCCGCTGCGGCGCCCTGATCCACGTAGTACTGCAGACGGCCAAAGAAATTGCGGTAGAACTGCGCGTCCTGCACGGTGCTGCTGGCAACCCGCACCAGGGAGTCGTCATTGCTGCCAAACGGCAACGACACCGAGCCCAACGCACCGACGCCAACGCTGGCCGAGGTCGGTGACTTCTTCAAGGCATAGCGGTCCTGCACCGCACTCACAAACACCTGCGCCTTGCCCGCGCCCTGCGCGGCACAGGACACCCGCAACACCAGTTGCTCGTGCACCTCATCCTTGGGCTGGAAGTTCTTGTTGCCTTCCACATTGCTGGCATCGGCACGCGTGATCGCATAGCCCTGGCCCAGCAGCGCGCGCCGCGCGGCCTCGCAGGCCTGTGCCGGTGCGGCATCGATGCTGCGCGTATAGGTATCGCCCGAATCAAAGGATTCGCGCAGCAAGGTGCTGTTGACGGTTTTGCCACCGCAAGCGGTGAACAACAGACTCACGGCAGCCAGCGCGTGCAGCAGATGTCGGCGCACAGGCACCTCCACGGTCAGCGTAGGCCCACAGCATAACGCCGCCAACGTAGGGCTACGTTGACGGCGTTGAATGCGTGCAGCGGCTGTTGTCACTGCGCTCAGCTCGGCTGTGCGCAGCGCAGCAGGACGATCAGTCGGCCCAGCGGCCCGGGCCGGTGGACTGCGGCAGCACCTGTGCCGACAGCGGGCGGTCTTTCTCCAGCAGGTTCACGGCATCGGCCAGGATCGAGGCCGACTCCTTCAACAGCGGATCAGGGCGTTTTTCGGCGGCCTTCTCACGCGCGGCATCCTTGACGATGTCACGCTCGTTGCCGGTCAGGCCGTCGTCATTGCTGTCCTCGGCCAAGGGGTCCAGCGGCAGGCCAAGGTCCTTGCGGATCTGCTGACGCTGCTTGCGCTGTGCTTCCTGCTTGTCGCGCTCGGCACGGCGCTCGGCTTCGTTGAGCGAAACGTATTTCTTGGCGGCCTCGGTGCGGAACTGCTGCACGTCCTCTTCCCACCACTGGAACTCGCGGTCGGCGCGGATGCGGGTGTCGTGCAGGGTTTCCAGGCGCGGCACGATCGGAGCGAAGTTGCCGTACTGGGTATGCGGTACGGCAGCGATGCGGGTCCACGGCAGCGCATTGTCGTAGGTGCTTTCACCAAACTCGCTGGCATCGACGCTGGCCGGGAAGGCCAGGTCCGGCACCACGCCCTTGTGCTGGGTGCTGGAGCCGCTGACGCGGAAGAACTGGGCGATGGTCAGCTTGACCTGGCCAAAACGTTCCTTCTCGCTGGCCGGCCAACGGTCCAGCGGCACCACGTTCTGCACGGTGCCCTTGCCGAAGGTGGTTTCACCGATCACCAGGCCACGACCGTAGTCCTGGATGGCACCGGCGAAAATCTCCGAGGCCGAGGCCGAACCACGGTTGATCAGCACCGCCAGCGGGCCATCCCAGGCCACCGCCGGGTTGCGGTCGTTGTTGACGGTGACACGGCCACCGGATTCACGCACCTGCACCACCGGGCCCTGCTCGATGAACAGGCCGGTCAGCTCGATGGCTTCATCCAGCGAACCACCGCCGTTGTTGCGCAGGTCCAGCACCACGCCATCGAGCTTGTCGGCCTTGAAGCCGGCCAGCAGCTTGGCTACGTCGCGGGTAGCCGAGGCGTAGTCGGCGGCGTTGCGGCGACGGCCTTCGAAGTCCTGGTAGAAGGTCGGCAGCTTGACCACACCGATGCGGCGCTGCGGCTCGCCGGCGGCGGCCGGGATGGTCATGGTTTCGCCCTTGGCCGCCTGCTCGGACAGACGGATCTTCTGCCGGGTCAGGGTCAACATGCGGTGCTTGCCGTCCACGCCTTCGGCAGCCGGAATGTATTCCAGACGCACCTGGGTGTCCTTGGCGCCACGGATCTTGCCGACCACGTCATCGATGCGCCAGCCGATCACGTCTTCAATCGGGCCGGAACGGCCCTGGCCGACACCGACAATGCGGTCACCCGCCTTGAGCGTGCCGTCCATGGCGACCGGGCCACCGGGGACCACTTCACGGATCACCACCATGTCGTCCTGGCGCTGCAACTGGGCACCAATGCCCTCCAGCGACAACGACATGGCCTGGTTGAAGTTCTCGGCCGTGCGCGGGGTGAAGTAGTCGGTATGCGGATCAACGGCGCTGGTGTAGGCGTTCATGTAGAACGAGAACACATCATCGCCCTTGAGCTCGTTGATGGTCTTGAGCAGGGTGTCGTAACGCTTGTCCAGGGTCTTGCGGATGTCAGCAGCCGGCTTGCCGGCCAGCTTCAGCCGCAGCCAGTCGTTCTTGACCGACTTGCGCCACAGCTCGTCCAGTTCGGCGTTGGTTGCCCACGGCACGTCCTTGCGGTCGTAGTTGAAGCGTTCTTCCACGGTGAAATCCGGCTCCTGCTTGAGCAGGCGGCGGGCATAGGCCACGCGCTCGCCCACCCGCTGGCGGTACACCGCAAACACCTGGTAGGCCGGATCCAGTTCGCCGGAACGGATGGCTTCACCGGTGCGTGCCGCCAACGGCGCGAAACGATCCACGTCCTCCTTGGTGAAGAACTGCTTGCCGCTGTCCAGCGACTCCAGGTAACGCTTGAACACGTCCTGCGAGGTCGCCGCATCCAGCTGCCGCGGGCGGTAGGCGTAACGGCTGTCCGACAGCAGGCCGTAGACCAGCTTGGAGGTGGTGGCCTGGTCGATGGTCGCTGCCGAGGGCAAGGCCGTATCGGCGCGTGCCAGCAAGGCGGCGGGAGCGGTCAGCGCAAGGGCCAGCAGGAAAACGGGAACTCGGTAGTTCATCAAAGTACTCGTGGCACCGAATGTTGTGGGGAGACTGCGGGCAAGTACGACATGCCGACAGTGCCGAAAGTTTCGGCACTTGTCACCTTGCTCAGTTGCAGAGTAGCTGCCGCCCCGTAGCAGTTTGTGAATCGCTGCCGTGGCGCCACTCGAATCGACGCGATCCCGCCTGCGGCAGTGGGCCGCAGCGGGATGCGGGGGTGTGGTTCAGACAGCGACGCCGGCACCGGCCGCCTGCTGGTCGGCGTGGTAGGACGAACGCACCATCGGGCCGGAGGCAACGTGGGTGAAGCCCAGTTCGTAGCCGTAGTCCTCGAACGCCTTGTACTCCTCCGGCGTCCAGTAACGCAGCACCGGGTGGTGGTGGGCGGTCGGCTGCAGGTACTGGCCGATGGTCACCATTTCCACGTCGTGCGCGCGCAGGTCACGCAGGGTGGCCTGCACCTGCTCGAAGGTTTCACCCAGGCCGAGCATGATGCCGGACTTGGTCGGCACGTTCGGGTGCTGTGCCTTGAAGTTCTTCAACAGGGTCAGCGACCACTGGTAGTCCGCGCCCGGGCGTACGTTGCGGTACAGGTCCGGCACGGTCTCGATGTTGTGGTTGAACACGTCCGGCGGGTTCTGCGCCAGGATTTCCAGCGCGCGCTCCATGCGGCCCTTGCCACGGAAGTCCGGGGTCAGCACCTCGATGCGGGTGCCGGGCGACTTTTCGCGGATGGCGCTGATGCAATCGACGAAGTGCTGGGCACCACCGTCACGCAGGTCATCGCGGTCAACGCTGGTCACCACCACGTACTTCAGGCCCATGTCGGCCACGGTCTGGCCGAGGCTGGCCGGCTCGTTGGCATCCGGCGGCTTGGGCCGGCCGTGGGCCACATCGCAGAACGAGCAGCGGCGGGTACAGACTTCACCCAGGATCATGAAGGTGGCGGTGCCATGGCCGAAGCATTCGTGGATGTTCGGGCAGCTGGCTTCTTCGCACACCGTCACCAGACGGTTCTCGCGCAGCTTGGCCTTGAGGTTGGCCACGGCATTGCCCGAAGGGATACGCACGCGGATCCAGGAAGGCTTGCGCAGCACCGGCGCGTCGGCGAACTGCACCGGCGAGCGGTTGATCTTGTCGCCGCCAAGCTGTTTGACACCGGCCTGCAACGGCGCGGACGGAATGTCGCCCTGCACGACCTGCAGGGGGATGGAGCGCGTGGTGGTTTCAGTCATGGCGTTATCAGCGGTCTCAGAGCCGCGTAGTCAGATCGGGCAGTTCGGGCGTCGGCTGCAAGGCCAGGCCGAACTGCTGGGCCAGATGGGACAGCAGCACCGACTTGACCGCTTCGATGCCCGAAGGACCGCCCAAGTCTAGCACCGAGGTCACCTGCATCCCGGCGTAGCCGCAGGGGTTGATGCGGTGGAAGGGTTCCAGGTCCAGCGACACGTTGAACGCCAGCCCGTGGAAACTGCAGCCACGGCGCACGCGGATGCCGAGCGCGGCGATCTTGGCACCGCCCACGTAGACACCGGGCGCACCGTCCATGCGTTCAGCCCCGATATTCCATTCGTCCAGGGTGTCGATGATGGCCTGCTCGATCCGGCACACGTAATCGCGCACGCCGATGCCGAGCCGGCGCAGGTCCAGCAGCGGGTAGACCACGATCTGGCCAGGGCCGTGATAGGTCACCTGGCCGCCGCGATCCACATGCAGCACCGGGATATCGCCGGCCGCGAGCACATGTTCGGGCTTGCCGGCCTGGCCCAGGGTGAACACCGGGTCATGCTCGACCACCCACAGCTCATCGCTGGTGTCATCGCCACGGCTGTCGGTGAACTGCTGCATGGCATGCCAGACCGGCTCATAGCCCTGCCGGCCCAGATCCCGCAGCAATGCTGGCCGCAGCGCCTTGCGCTGCGTTTCTGCCGCACAGGCGGTTACAGCGTCCACTTCACTTCCGGATGCTCACGCATCGCCGTGTGGGCGGCATCGTACTGCTCACGGCTGTCGGCCTTGAAGGCGATACGCACCGAGACGTACTTGCCGTTGGAGGACTGTTTCCAGCTGATGCGCTCTTCCAGTACCTCGATACCGGCGCGTTGCAGCAACTTGGGCAGCTCCGTCTCCAGACCGATGTTTGCTGCGCCCATGGCGCTGAGCTCAAAGGTACCGGGGAACTGGAAGCCGTGTTCAGGGTTGTCGGACTTGATTTCCATGCCGCCATTATCGGGGCGAACGCCCACAAACCCAAGGCCATACCCGGATTGCAGCCTTCCATGCTGGCCACCTGTAGTGCCGAGCCATGCTCGGCAAGGGGCTTTACCGGTGTCGCTCACTGTGGGAGCGGCGTCAGCCGCGAAGCTGGCCATCTGCATCAATGGTAATGCCCGCAACCTGAATATCCTTGAGCTTCGCGGCTGACGCCGCTCCTACAAGGCGCGTTGCCGGGAAGGCCCCTGCCGAGCATGGCTCGGCACTACAGGCCCGCTCCAACAGAAACCAGAAGGGCCGCTTGCGCGGCCCTTCTGCGGGGATAAACCCAGGTTTACTTGGACAGCTGCAGCAGGGTGGACGACACCCAACCACGGTTGCCCAGCTCGTCCTCGACCTCCCACATCACGCCTTCCTTGGTGCCGGTCGGGTACAGCATCATCCCGGCTTCCAGGGTGCGTACCGGCGCGCCGGTACCGCGGGCGTTGGCCAGCAGGCGACCGGCACGGGTCACCGTCACCGCCTGCTGCGCGTTGGCGGCAGAAGCGTTGTCCGGCAGACCACCCAGCTGGGCGATGATGTCGGTATAGGCTTGCAGGTAGGCCATGGTGATCACCTGACCGATCTCGGTATTGGCATAACCGCCAACACCAGCCGCGCCCAGGCCGCTGCCGCCGAACAGGCCGCCGCTGGCACCAAAGCCCATGTCGCTCTTGCGCGCGGAGCCTTCGGAGATGGCGACCTGCTCCGACGAACGCACGTCGGTCACGGTCAACACCACGTCGGCGGTCTTGCTGGTGAAGTTCAGGCCGCCGACGATCGCACCGGCACGGCCACCGATCAGGCCGCCCAGCAGACCACCAATGGCATTGCCACCAGCATTGCTGTTCTGCGAGACCAGGTCCGGAATCATTACGTAGTCAGCGGCCTTGATCTGGCCCTTGCCGACGTTGGAACGACCGCGCAGGTCGCCACTTGCGGCCAGTTCACGCTCGAACTGACCCGCGGCCATACCGGCACCACGGTCCACCAGGGTGAAACAACGCGAACGATTGACGAAGGCCTTGATCAGGCGCGACGGCGCTGGCAACTGCTGGCCGGTCCACCAATTGGTGGAATCTTCCGGTTCGATCACCGACAAGGTACCGATCGGGCGCTGACAGGTCGGAATCTGCGCGGCAGCCTGCTGGCGCTGTTCCTGCGCCTGGGTGCCCTTGGCCTTGAACGCTGCCTGGGCCGGCTGGCTGCTGACAGCCGCAGCGACGCCCAGAGTGATAACCGCTGCAGTGAGCGGCGAAAAAACATTACGCATCTGATACTTCCCCATTAACCTGCACCTTACGAGGTGCGTTCCTTTGGCTTAGAGACCTTGCGGTAAGACTCTGTCCCTGATGTTACCTAGCAGACGAGCACGGTCCGGTCTGCCGGAATCCTAACCCAGACCGGCGCGAGGATGCATGACGTTTTTGTGAGAGGACTCCCGGCCCAGCGCGCAGGCGGCTCGTCAGACGCCCCGAAAGCCCTGGATGCGGCGCTGCGGACTGCGCAGCGCCGGGTTCTGCACGGCCTGCACGGCCACACGCTGCACCCAGCCCCTGTTGCACATCTCGTCGAGGGGCATGTTGCCGCCCGTGGCGAACAAGCTGCCGACGCCCTTCCCGCCCTTCCGATGCCAACCCGCGCTCCGCTGTTGCGGCCACAAAGCAGACACCACGATCGAGCGCGGCGAAGCACCTGAAACATGAATAGGGCCAGCCACCGACCCACACCCTCTGCAGATATCCTGCTGCACCTGGGGAGCTCCGTCACAATTGCGCCGTGTGCGCACTCACATCAAAAAATCCACTGCCACACTCACAACAATCTGTCCGCTCGGTAGCGATATGCCGCTCAATTCCGGGCCACTAAGCTGCATGTCACTTGTGCTGGCGTTGAGACTTGCAAATGAAATCCGGTGTTGGACTGCTGTTGCTGATGGCGGGTGGTTTTATCGACACACCGGCGTTGGCAGCCGAGCAATGCGCACAAAGTGCGCTGAGCAACCATCCACCAGCGATCAATTTCCGCGTCGACAATGACTTGCTGGGCGGTGCCCAGCAGGATCAGGGTTATACCAACGGTGCGATGTTCACGCTGGTGTCGCCGAACCTGCAGGATTACACCGACGATCCCTGCCTGCCGCGTCTTGCGCGCTGGATGAATCGCCATCTGGAGCGCTTGCATCCGGGTGAATTCCAGCAGCAGAACATGATTTTCAGCTTCGGCCAGGGCCTGTACACCCCCACCGACAGCGCGCGCAGCGACCTGATCAAAGATGACCGCCCGTACGCTGCGGTGCTGATGGTCAATTTCGGTTACAACGCGCGCAACGGCAACCACCTGCGCACCACCCAGCTGGCATTGGGAATGATTGGCCCATCCGCGCAGGGCAAGCAGGTCCAGGACGCAGTGCACAGCGTGTTGGGCGACGAAAAATTCATGGGCTGGGACAACCAGCTGCACGACGAGCCGGTGTTCAAATTGCTGCATGAGCGCATGCAGCGCTGGCCCGCCGAAGGCAATCCTGCGGGCTGGGGCTGGGATGCGATCAGTCATTGGGGCGGCGCTATCGGCAACCTTGCGACCTATGCCAATGTCGGCGGCGAAGTACGCTTTGGCTGGAAGTTGCCTGATGACTTTGGCAGTTCACCGATGCGGCCTGCGGGCGAGAACACCGCTCCGACCCGTCGCGGCCGCGGGGAAGGCTGGTCCAGCCATCTGTTTGTCACCAGCGATGCGCGTTGGGTACTGCGCGACATCACCCTGGATGGCAACACCTTCCGCAATAGTCACAGCGTGGACAAGCGCGCGTTTGTGGGTGACATCGGCTATGGCGTAGCGGTGATGCGCGGCAAATGGAAGTTCGCCCTGGCCCGCTACCACCGCACCCGCGAATTTGATGGGCAGAAAGAGACGCCGGTCTTTGGCAGCTTCACCATCAGCCGCACGCTTTGAAGGCAGGTGTGAGCAAGTGCGGCCCACTCGCCATGCGGTGCGATATAGCGAGAAGCGCCCTCACCCAACCCCTCTCCCGCACGCGGGAGAGGGGCTAGTGCACTAGCAGCCGGCGCATTCCGAGCCCCTCTCCCGCGTGCGGGAGAGGGGTTGGGTGAGGGCGCTTCTGCTCCGGCTTTTGCTCCGGCTTTCGCTCTTCAGCTTTTGACTTACGGGCCCCTTCCGCAGCGACGGAGCTGGCAGACAAGACCCCGAACGGGGCGGCGCACATGGATGTGCGTCGTTTTTCGACGATACAGGGATGTATCGTCGAAAAATCCTGCCAGCGGAGTGGACCCGCGTCGCGCAGCGGCGTGGGCGCGTAGGCAGGGTGTGCTTTCTTTTGGTTATCTTTTCTTTGCACAAGCAAAGAAAAGTAACTCGCTCCCCGAAGGGGAGTGAAAGCCTTTGGCTTTGGCCTTGGTCATTGCCGTTGCCGTTGCCGTTGCCGTTGCCGTTGCCGTTGCCGTTGCCGTTGCCGTTGCCGTTGCCGTTGCCGTTGCCAAAGCCAAAGCCAAAGCAACGCAGAGCAGAGCAGAGCAGAGCTTTCGCCCGCCTTCGGCGCGCGAGCGCACCTTTCTTTGCTTGTGCAAAGAAACGTGGCCCAAAGAAAGCACACCCTGCCTACGCGCCTTCCGCGCTACGCGCTCCAGGTTCACTCCGCCAGCGGGATTTTTCGACACGACATCCTTGTCGTGGCGAAAAACGACGTGCATCCATGCACGTCGCCCTTCGGGTTCTTCCCACTGGCTCCGTCGCTTCGGAAGGGGCCCGGTGGGTCAAAGTCCGAAGCAAGAGCAACGGCAACTGCAACTGCAACTGCAACTGCAACTGCGAAAACTACCCCTCCCCAACCCTCCCCTTGCCTGCGGCAAAGGGAGGGAGCAGAGCAAAGGCAGCAGAGCTGCACCGCCCGGCAGGCAAAACAAAAGCGGCGTTGCTGCGCCCCATCGACCCGAACTCCAGTCAATGGAACACCGCAACGCCGCTCGGCTTTTCAGCCGGTGAAAGCCCTTACTCGGACTTCCACCACATCATGAAGGCATCCCACAGACGCTTGAAGAAACCACCCTCTTCCACCGCCTGCACGGCCACCAGCGGCGCCTCGGCGACCACCTTGCCATCCAGCGACACCTTGACCGTACCAATCTGCTGGCCAACGGTGATCGGCGCCACCAACTCCTTCGGCACGTCCATCGACGGCTTCAGATCGTTGTAACGACCACGCGGTACGCTCACCAGCATCGGCTGCGCCACACCCAGCTGCACCTGGTCGGCCGCACCCTTCCATACATGCTGCGTGGTCACCGCCTTGCCCGGCTCATACATGCGATGGGTTTCAAAGAAACGGAAGCCCCAGTTCAACAGCGCCAGGCTGTCATCGGCGCGCTGCTTTTCCGAAGCACCGCCCATCAACACCGCGATCAAACGCTGGTCACCACGCTGCGCCGAGCTCAGCAGGCAATAGCCGGCCGCCGAAGTGTGGCCGGTCTTGATGCCGTCCACGCTCTGGTCGCGCCACAACAGCAGGTTGCGGTTGGGCTGGGTGATCTTGCCTACGGTAAATTCCTTGATCTTGTTGTACGCATAGGTCTCCGGGTAATCACGCACGAAGGCGCGGCCCAGCAGCGCCAGATCGTAGGCGCTGGACTGGTGACCCTCGGCATTCAGGCCGTGTGCGTTGACGAAGTGCGAATCCTTCATGCCGATCTTGGCGGCATAGCTGTTCATCAGCGCAGCAAATGCTTCCTGGCTGCCGGCCGCGTGTTCGGCCAGGGCGATCGCCGCATCGTTGCCGGACTGGATCGCCATGCCCTTTTCCATGTCTTCCAGACGCGCCGTCTGGTTGACCGGGAAGCCGCTGTAGCTGCCGTCCGTGCCTGCGCCGCCTTCACGCCAGGCGCGCTCGCTCATCATCACCTGGTCGTCCGGCTTGATCTTGCCGGTCTTCATCTCGGCAGCCAGCACGTAGGAGGTCATCACCTTGGTGATGCTGGCCGGCGGCAGCGGCGAATGGATGTTTTCGCCCGCCAGCACCTGGCCGGTGGCGTAGTCCATCAACACCCACGCGGTGGCCGTGGTCGGAACCGGGGCCGGCGGCGTGGCCACCTGCGCCGGAGCGGCAGCTGCGGCCGGTGCAGGCGTGGGCGTCGGGGTGGGCGTCTGGGCGGAGGCCAGACCCACGACGAGCGCGGTGGCCAGTGCAGCGGCGGCAAAACGGAATTTCATCGGACAGCGGTTCCTGATGGACGAGGAAGAAAAATTCGGGGAGTCATTGTAGGGCGACACCGGCCAGCTGGCGGCACCCCGGTGTGCTGGGGTTAATCGCGGACCACTTGCGGCAGGCCAAATCCAAGACCGGCAATACGCCCGGCAAGTTCCGTGGCACTGCTGCTGTCGGTGGCCGGCACCCGCAGGCGCCACAAGGTGCGGCCACCGCTGACGATGTCACTCAGGCTGGCCCCGACGATACCGGCCGAGGTCAGCTGGCCCAAGGCCCTTGCAGCATTGTCACGGCTGGAGAAACTGGCCACCTGCAGCAGGATCGCACCCAGCGCGCGGGAAGCAGGGTCAGGCTGTGCCGCTGGCGCGGCCTTCGGCACCGACGCTGCGGCTGCGGCCACCGCCCCGCCGGCCGGCGGGGTGAACTGCAGCAGCTCCGACGATGCCGGCAAGGCCTGGACACGTACCGGGGCTGCCGCCGTGCTGGCCGCGCTGGTGGTGGCTGGACGACCGGTGGCCACACGCACCCCGTTGTCCTTCATCCAGGTCTCGAAGTGGTCAGCGCTGCCGGCCACCGGACGTGCCGGGACGACCGCAGGGGTGGGCAGCTTCTCGACCAACTGATCCATGCGGCTGGGTGCCGCAGCTGCGGGCCGCGCCGCTGGCACGGCCGCGGCGACGCTGGCCACGGCACGCTCGCGGCGGGCGCGACGGCTGTCGCTGGACGCCTGCAGATTCTCACTGCCCGGGGTCAGCCCATGCACTTCCACTCGGCCGGTGCCACGCTGGGTGATGCCCAGGCGCACTGCAGCGGCATAGCTGAGATCGATCACGCGCCCGTCGTGGAACGGCCCCCGGTCATTGACCCGCACGATCACCGACTCGCCGTTATCCAGGTTGGTCACCCGCGCAAAACTCGGTAGCGGCAAGGTTTTGTGCGCGGCGGTGAAGGCGTACATGTCGTACACCTCCCGGTTGGAAGTCAGCCGGCCATGGAATTTCTGCCCGTAATACGAGGCAGTGCCCTGCTCGACATAGGTATCGACGCGGTCCATCACCTCGTACTGCTTGCCCAGCACCGTGTACGGCGATCTGTTGCCGACCGCCGAGCGGGCTTCATTGGTCACCACCGGCTCGGGGATGCAGTCCACATTGGGTATGTAACTCGGCGTGCTGTCACTTACCCCTGGCTTGTACAGGCCGCCAGCGGTGTAGTTGCCGCGGGTGGACAGGTCTTCCTGTGCTTTGGCGTAGGGCGAGCCTTCCGGGCATTCACCGCGCGCGTTGCCGCGACCATGCACCACCGTCGCCGGGCGCGACGATGCGCTGGCACCACTGCTGCCATGGGCCGACTTCTTGGGGGCGCTGCTGCAGGCGGCCAGCCCGAGCACGATCAACGCAGGGACCAGCCACTTGATGTTCATGCCGGGGGCAGCTCCTTGCCGGCGATGGCCTGGGACAGCTGGAACACGGCCATCGCGTACATTTTGGAAATGTTGTAACGGGTGATTGCGTAGTAGTTCTGGAAGCCCAGCCAGTACTGCTTGCCGTCACTACCTTCCAGCGTCACCGGAGTGGCCTTTGCGTTGACCGCGCGCACCGGCGTGACCGGCTGATAGCCACGCGCGGCCAGCTCGCTGACGGTATACGTCGGGGTCCAATCGGTGGGATTGAATTCCTCGAAGCCAGCCTGCAGCGTCGCCGGTACCGCCACGGTGCCGCCACGGATCCAGCCGCCCTTCTTGACGAAGTAATTGGCAATGGACGAGAACACATCGTCGTAGCTGTTGAACAGGTCACGGCGGCCGTCGCCATTGCCGTCCACCGCGAAGTCCAGATAGCTGGACGGCATGAACTGGCCCATGCCCATCGCCCCGGCATAGCTGCCCTTGAGCGTGGTGATGTCGAGCTTTTCCAGTGCGCTCAGTTCAAACAGCTTGGCCAGCTCATCACGGAAGAACAGCTCGCGGCGTACTTCGCGCTCGAGCTTGGCCGGGTCGCCGCTGCGCGGGTATTTGAAGGCCAGGGTGTACAGCGCATCCAGCACGCGGTGATTGCCGGCATTGCGGCCGTAACTGGTTTCCACGCCAATGATGGAGACGATCACTTCGGCGGGGACGCCGGTGCGTTCCTGCACCCGCATCAGTTCATCGCGGTGTTCGGCCAGGAATGCGCGACCACCATCGATGCGCGCCTGGGTGATGAACATCGGACGGTATTCGTTCCACGGCTTGACCCGTTCGGCCGGTCGCGACATCGCGGCGATGATCGGCTCGCGGATCTGCGCCTGGGCCAGCGTACTTTCGATATAGGCCGGGTCGATGCGGTACCTGGCTGCCGTATCGCGCACGAAATTGGCGCGGGCGGTTTCGAACGGCACCGGCGTCAGGTCGACCGGCGGCAAGGCGGCCTTGGCCTCGGGTACGGCTTCGGCCGGGCCAGTGCTGGGCTTGACCGGTGTTTCCGCCGGGGCCGGCAGAGGTGCAGGAGACTTCGGCTGGGTTGCGCAGGCAACCATGCCGAGGGTGAGGCAGCAAACCAGGGCGCGTCTAATCATCGGGCGAGATTAGCAGGTCGAAGATGAATTTCCCGCAATAACACCATGAAAGACAACAAGATTGAAGCGAAAAATACGCTTCGCCTGCCAGCGCCTTGGCCCCTCGGATTCACGTTGTCCGATGAATAGGCGACGCGATGGCGCCTGCGCTGGACTGGCAATCTGGCGCGGCAAGGACCACCACCACCGGAGCCAGGCAAAAAAGGAGTGCCGGCCATCTCCCCATCCCGCTGAGATGACCGACACTCGCGTCAGCGTCCGGGGGACCCGGGACGACGGCTCCCCCCGTCATCCCGCCAGATGCCAACCTGCCAGCTGCCCCATACGGCGGGCCGGCAGTCACAGCGCGGACAGCGCGCCGGTGACGGGGCGTAGTGTGAAGGTTTAGTAAAGTCAGGTGTTTGATCTGGATCAAAGCTCGCAATATTGGCGCGGATAAATGAACGATCCACGCAACAGCATTGCGCTAGCCACCATGTACCGGCCGGTGCGCACGTACCGCCATCACCAGCCCGAAGCCGGCCAGCAAGGACACCGCCGAAGTGCCGCCATAACTGATCAACGGCATCGGCACACCCACCACCGGCAACAGGCCGGAGATCATGCCGCCGTTGACCAGGATGTAGACGAAGAACGCCAGGCCGGTCGCGCCCGCCAGCAGCCGCGAATAGGTATCACGCGAATCCACCGCGATCCACAGGCAGCGGCCAATCACGAACAGATACAAGGCCAGCACCACCGCCACACCGATCCAGCCGTACTCCTCACTCAGTACCGAGAACGCGAAGTCGGTGGTCTGTTCGGGAATGAAGTTCAGGTGCGACTGCGAACCCAGCCCCCAGCCCTTGCCGGTCAGGCCGCCGGAGCCGATGGCGATCTTTGACTGGATGATGTTCCAGCCCGCACCCAGCGCATCGCTCTCCGGGTCCAGGAACATCATGATGCGGTCCTTCTGGTACGGCCGCAGCAGCCAGAACCAGGCCACCGGCGCAGCCGCGGCAACGCCGCCCACGCCCACGCCCACCCACCACCAAGGCAGGCCGGCCAGCAACAAGACGAAGGCACCACTGGCGGCAATCAGCACGCCGGTACCGAAGTCCGGCTGCAACATCACCAGCCCGGTCGGCACACCGATGATCACCGCCGCCACCAGCACCACAGGAATACGCGGCGGCAAGGGCATGCGGTTGAGATACCACGCCACCATCATCGGCAGGCTGACTTTCAACAATTCGGCCGGCTGCAGATAGAACAGGCCAAGGTTCAACCATTGCCGCCCGTATTTGCCGGTGCCAAGCACGAACACCGCCAGCAGCGGCAACATCGACAAGGCATAGATCATCGGCGTCCACGCGCGGATGCGCAGGATCGACACCCGCGAGATCGCCCACATCGCCACCAGGCCCACTGCAAAACGTGCGCCCTGCGCCATCACCAGGCCACTGCCACCAGCGCTGTCCAGCACCGACAGGCCAATGACCATCAAGGCAAGCAAGGCAAACAGCAGCGGCCAGTCCAGGCCACGGGTCAATCGCTGACCCATCTCCAAGGCCCAGCGTAGGAAATCCCTCATCGGCGTACCTCCGCTGACGTTGCCGCCGGCACCGCCGGACGCACGGCAGCCGGCGCAACACCGGGCTTCGCTTCAGGCGCGGGCTGCGGCGGCGCACCTGGCAGCGGTGCGGGAGCACCAACCATGATCGGCAGGTCTGCGAACTGCGGCGCCACCAGCTCACCGCGTGCGCGCCAGCTGGCATCTTCGGTATCAAAGGTCGCCACGCCCACCACCACCGTGCCGCGCTCGGCATCCAGCGGCTGCAGGCCTTCGGGCATCACCCCGAGCAACCAGGCGTCAAATACCTTGCGTGCGATCGGCGCGGCGGCTGAACCACCGTAGCCGCCGCCTTCCACCGCGATGGCAATGGCGATGACCGGCTCCTCGGCAGGTGCGAAACCAACGAACAGCGCGCGGTGGCGCAGGTGCATCGGCAGGCTGCGCGGGTTCAACGCGGCCGTGCCTTTGCGGCTGATGACCTGCGCCGTACCGGTCTTGCCGGCCATGCGGTACTGCGCACCGGCAGCAGACCGCCAGCCACTGCCACCGGGTTGCATGGTACCCATCATGCCCTCGCGTACTGCCTGCACATTGGCCGGATTGGGGCTGATCGGCCGACTCGCTGGCTGCTGCATCGGCGCCCAGTCGTGGTCGAAACCGGCACGCTGCTCCATCACCAGGTGAGGGGTGCGCAGCTGGCCAGTAGCCAGCCCGCCAACACCTCGCACCAGTTGCAGCGGTGTCACTTTCCACAGGCCCTGGCCGATGCTGGCATTGACCGTATCACCCGGATACCAGCGCTCCTTGTTGGCCTTGAACTTGGCCGCAGGCGACGGCAGGATGCCGCCGATCTCACCGGCCAGATCGATGCCGGTGGGTTGGCCAAAGCCGTAGCGGTTGCCCATGTAGTCGTCATAGCGCTCGATGCCCATGTCGATACCGAGCTGGTAGTAATAGGTATTGACCGACTGCGTGATCGACTTGCGCAGGTCGGTCCAGCCATGGCCACCGCGGTTGGCATCGCCCCAGCCACGGCTGACGCCGGGCAGGTAGAACATGCCACGCGACAGGATCTTGTCTTCGGGTCGACGCAGACCGCTGTCCAGGCCCGCCAGGCCGAGGAAGGGCTTCACCGTCGAGCCTGGCGCCACACCGCCCAGCACCAGCCGGTTGAACTGCGGTCGCGACGGGTTCTCGTTGAGTCGCTTGAAGTCGGCGTGGGAGATGCCGTTGACGAACAGATTGGGGTCGTAGGACGGCAGGCTGACCATTGCCAGCACTTCGCCGGTGCGCGGATCAATCGCCACCGCCGAACCTTCCTGGTCACCGAACGCGGCCACCATCGCCCGCTGCAGGTCGGCATCGATGGACAGCCGCAGGTCGGTGCCCGACTGCGCCGGCACCCGCCCAATGGTGCGGATGGCGCGGCCCTGGACATTGGTCTCGACCTGCTCGTAGCCGATCTTGCCGCGCAGCTGGGTTTCGTAGAAACGCTCCAGCCCGGACTTGCCGATATGGGTCAGCGCCGCATTGCCCTCGCCCAGCTCTTCCAGATCCTTGTCATCGACACGACCGACGTAGCCGATGATGTGGCCAAACAGATCGCCGTAGGGATAACGCCGGGTCAGATAGGGCTCCAGCTCGACGCCCGGATAGCGCCAGCGATCCACCGCGAAGCGGGCCATTTCCTCGTCGCTGACGCGCAGCTTCAGCGTCACCGGCATGAAGCCGCGGCGCGCCTTGCGTGATTGTTTGAAACGCTCGATGTCCTCTTCGCTGAGCGAGAAGATCTTCTGCAGCCCGGCCAGGGTGGCGTCCATGTCCTGGACCTTGTCGGCAGTCACGTCCAAGCGGAACGCCGGCACGTTCTCGGCCAGCAGGCGGCCGTTGCGGTCATAGATCAAGCCGCGCCCCGGTACCACCGGCCGCGCCTTGATGCGGTTGGCTTCGGAGCGGGTAGCGTAGATGTCGTGATCAAGCACCTGCAGCTTGAAATACCAGCCCGCCAGGAAACCCAGAGCCAGCAAGACCCCCAGGAAACCAATCGCGGCACGGCGCCGGAACTGCTCGGCCTCTGCGTGCGTGTTCTTGCTCTGGCGGCGCGAAGCCATCGTCAGCGCCCGCGCTTGCCCAGCCGCACCGCATCCAGCAGCACATACAGCGGCAACCACAACGCCATGCCCAACACCGGTGCCACCCAATAACTCCACGGCAGCAGTGGCTCACCCACCAGCAGGTGGATGGCGGCATCGATCACCCGGTCATTGAACAACAGCCCGCCCATTGCCAAGGCCTGCTGTGACAGCGGGAAGAAGCGGATGCGCGCACGGAAGCGCTGCAGGATGAAAGCCATCACCACCAGCCGCAGTGCCTGCTCGCCGAGAATGCCGCCAAACATCACGTCAGCCAGCAGGCCGATGCTGAAAGCGAAGCCCAGCCCTACCTTGTCCGGGGTCTCGATCACCCAATAGGCCAGTACCAGCGCCAGCCAATACGGGCGCGCCGGCAACAGCAGCTCGGGCAACGGAATCAACGCCAGCAGCAAGGCCAGCACGAAACTGACCGGCATCACCCAGCCCTTGGTACGCAGACGACTCATGGGCGCACCTGCGGCGGGGTCGGCTTATCGGTGGTCACAGGCGCTGCCGGGGTCGCCGATTCGCTGGTTGCCGCTGCTGCAGGTCCGGTTGGAACCTGGCCGGTGGCTGCAGCAGCTGCACTGTTCGGCGCGCTGACTGGCGCCTGCGTCTCCGCCGGGCCAGCCGTGGTTGGTACGGTCTCGGCCACGGGAACGGCCACCGCGCCCATCCGATTGGCCGGCGCTGCGGATGGGCCGCCCGCCGTCGTGACTTCCGGCGCCAACTCGCTCGTATCGCTGTCCGGCAACTGCGGCAGTGCCGGCACCGAACGCAGCAGCAGCACGTTGCGGCCACGGTCCAGCTTGGCCGCCGGCTCCAGTTCGCCTACCAGGAAGGCGTGGGTATCGTCCGGACGCAGCTTCAGGATCTTGCCGACCGGGAAGCCGGCCGGGAAACGCCCACCCAGGCCGGAAGTGACAATCTCATCGCCCACTTCCACGCCGGCGCTGAGCGGAATATCACGCAGTTCCAGACGATCACCACGGCCGTAGACAATCAGGCGCACGCCATTGCGCGCCACCGCCACCGGCACCGCATGGTCCGGGTCGGTCAGCAGCAGCACGGTCGAATGCGCAGGCGTCACCGCGATCACCTGGCCCATCAGGCCGCCGGAATCGATCACCGCCTGGCCGACATGCACGCCGGCGCGGCTGCCCGAATCCAGTACCAGCCGCTGCTTGACCGGATCCAGGTCGATATCGAGGATGGGCGCCAACTGCACGTCCAGGCCATTGCGCTCGGCCACGTTGAGCAGCTCGCGCAGCTGCGCGTTGTCCAGCGCTGCGGTCTGCAGGCGGGTCAGGCGCGCGTTGGCGACCAGCAGCTGGTTGCGCAGCTCGCGGTTTTCGTTGACCAGCTGGTTATGGCTGGCGGCGTTGTCCTTGACCGATGCCCCTACCCGGCCCGGCACACCGGCCAAGGCCCAGATCGGCTGCACCAGCACGTTGGCCTGGGCACGCAGGCGCGACATCCAGCCGCCCTGGTCGTCGAGCACGATCAAGGTGATGGCCAAGGCCAGATACGCCAGCAGACGCAGCGTGCTGCTGGCATCCCCTTGACGGGAGGCTACGGGAGGACCGGCGTAAGGGGGCACGACAGAAGGCTGGAAATTGGGAATGAAGAATCGGGTATGGAAACGGCGCGACCGGTGTCACGCCGTTGGTTCGGGGAAGCGGATGCTGGAGAGTGGAACGCGCTGCAGGACACCCTGCCACCCGTTCCCGATTCCCCAGCCGCCATTCCCTGCGGATCACTCCGGCGCAAAGAACTCGTTGCCGTGCATGTCCACCAGCTCCAGCGCACGGCCGCCACCGCGGGCCACGCAGGTCAGCGGATCGTCGGCCACCTGCACGTGCAGGCCGGTTTCTTCGGAAATCAGGCGGTCCAGGTCACGCAGCAGCGCGCCACCACCGGTCAGCACGATGCCGCGCTCGGCGACGTCGGCGCACAGTTCCGGCGGGGTCTGTTCCAGCGCAAGCTTGACCGCCGAGACGATGCCCGACAGCGGCTCGTGCAGGGCTTCCAGGACTTCGTTGGAGCTGATCTTGATCATCTTCGGCACGCCCTCGGCGAGGTTGCGGCCGGAGATTTCCATCTCGATCACTTCCGCCTGCGGGTAGGCGCAGCCCAGCTCCACCTTGATGCGCTCGGCAGTGGCTTCACCGATCAGCATGCCGTGGTTGCGGCGCACGTAGTTGGTGATGGACTCGTCGAAACGGTCGCCGCCGATACGCACCGAGGCCGAATAGACGATGCCGTTCAGCGAGATGACCGCAACTTCGGTGGTGCCGCCGCCGATGTCGATGACCATCGAACCACGCGCCTCGGTGACCGGCATGCCGGCACCGATCGCAGCAGCCATCGGCTCTTCGATCAGGAACACATCACGCGCACCGGCCTCCTCGGCCGATTCCTTGATGGCGCGGCGCTCGACCTGGGTGGAACCGGCCGGCACGCAGACCAGCACGCGCGGGCTCGGGCGCAGCACGCGCGACTTGTGCACTTTCTTTATGAAGTGCTTGAGCATCGCCTCGGTATAGGTGAAATCGGCGATGACGCCATCCTTCATCGGGCGGATGGTGGTGATATGGCCCGGGGTACGGCCGAGCATCTGCTTGGCCTCGGCGCCAACGGCAGCCACCGAGCGGGTGCCACCGATGGCACGGTCCTGGCGCACGGCCACGACCGAAGGCTCGTTCAGCACAATGCCCTGGCCGCGCACATAGATAAGGGTGTTGGCCGTGCCCAGGTCAATGGACAGGTCATTGGAGAACATGCCACGCAGCTTCTTGAACATCTGGGAAGTGATCCTGAGGGGTGTCGCGCCCACGCCGGTTGGCGAAAAAATGGGCAGAAAATGAGGGCAGTTAGCCTATCAATCCACCCCCGCCCGAGCAAGGAAAATCCTAGTGAATTCTGGGCTTTCGACCACTCCGGGCAGCTGCGGTACATCCTTGCTTGTGGCCGTGGGCCGCCGCAGCCGGTAACCTTACGCACTTTGGCGCGCAGTCGCGCCGAGTCGTCTGCGCGTGCGCGGCGGCTTTTTCCTTTTACGTATAGGCCTGTTCGCAATGTCCGCTTTGATCTGTGGTTCCCTTGCCTTTGACACCATCATGGTGTTCCCGGACCAGTTCAAGAACCACATCCTGCCGGACAAGGTGCACATCCTGAATGTGTCGTTCCTGGTGCCGCGCATGCGTCGCGAGCTAGGCGGTTGCGCCGGCAACATCGCCTACAACCTGAAGCTGCTGGGCGGCAGCCCGATCCCGATGGGTACCGTGGGCCAGGACTTCGGCCCCTACCGCGAGCACTTCGAGCGCATGGGCATCGACCTGAGCCAGGTGCGGGTGCTGGAAGACATGTTCACCCCGCAGTGCTTCATCACCACCGACCACGACAACAACCAGATCACCGCCTTCCACCCGGGCGCGATGATGCGTTCGCATGACAACCACGTGCGCGACGTGCCGGGCGTCACCTTCGGCATCGTTGCGCCGGATGGCCGCGAAGGCATGATCCAGAACGCGGCCGAGTTCGTCGAATGCGGCATTCCCTTCATCTTCGACCCGGGCCAGGCGCTGCCGCTGTTCAACGGCCCGGAACTGCGCGAGTTCATCGAGCAGGCCGACTACGTGGTGGTCAACGACTACGAGTCCAACCTGCTGCAGCAGCGCACGGGCTGGAGCGAGACCGACATCGTCGCCCGGACCAAGGCCTACATCACCACCCAGGGCCCGCGCGGCGCCATCATCCACACCCCGGAGAAGAGCTTCGACATCCCGCCGGCGCACGAGCGCCGCGTGGTCGACCCGACCGGTTGTGGCGACGCCTTCCGCGCCGGCCTGATCTTCGGCATCGAGAAGGGCATGGACTGGCTGACCGTCGGCCGCATGAGCAACCTGATGGGCGCGCTGAAGGTGGAACACCCGGGTACGCAGAACCAGCGCTTCGACTTCGCCGAGTTCAACGACCAGTTCAAGCAGCAGTTCGGCTACAGCCTCTAAGAAAAACGGCGCCCACAAGGCGCCGTTTTTTTATACCCACATGTAGTGCCGAGCCATGCTCGGCAGCCGCTTTACAAGCGAAAAGCTCCCCCTCACCCCAACCCCTCTCCCGCAAGCGGGAGAGGGGCTCAAAGCGTAGTGCCGAGCCACGCTCGGCAGAGGCCTTCCCGGCAATCCATCGGCCGCGCGAGATTTGTGGGAGCGGCGTAAGCCGCGAAGCTGGCAATGCTGGATTGCAGGCGGATTGCGCAATCTGGTGGTGTGCGGGCTTGGCGGCGTTAACCCCACCCCCCAAAAAAACGCGGGCCCGGGGTTTGCGGGGAGGCCGAATCCCCCCGGGGCGCGGGCCGACGCGTTTTGACCCACACCCCCCTGCGG
>NZ_JBRREH010000064.1:0-27755 GCF_056760175.1 Stenotrophomonas sp. STEN021
TTTTTGTTTGTCTTTTTTTTGTTTTTTTTTTTTTTTTTTTTTTTGTGGGTTTTGGTGGGGGTCGGGGCCCCCCATTACTGGGGCTCGCCCATCAACCGGCGAAGCTGTCGGTCGCGCGTACCAAGGCATCGACGTTCTCGGCTTCAAATGCCGAGTGGCCGGACGCCGGGCTGATCTGCAGCTGCGCCTTCGGCCAGGCCTTGTGCAGTTCCCAGGCGTTGGCCAGCGGGCAGACCACGTCATAGCGCCCATGAACGATCACGCCCGGAATGTGCGCGATCTTGTGCGCGTCGCGCAGCAGTTGGTCTTCCACCTCGAAGAAGCCGCCGTTGACGAAGTAATGGTTTTCGATGCGAGCGAAAGCCAGTGCGAACTGCGGATCTTCGTGGCTGTTGACGAAATCGTCGTCCACATGCAGGAAGCTGGTCGCACCTTCCCACACGCTCCATGCCTTGGCAGCGGCCAGACGGGTGGCTTCGTCGTCGCTGGTCAGGCGACGGTGGAAGGCCGAGATCAGATCGTGACGCTCCACTGCCGGGATCGGCTTGAGGTAATGCTCCCAGGCATCCGGAAACAGGCGATTGGCACCTTCCTGGTAGAACCATTCCAGCTCCCAGCGGCGCAGCATGAAGATGCCGCGCAGTACCAGCTCGGTCACCCGCTGCGGATGGGTTTCGGCATAGGCCAACGCCAGCGTCGAACCCCAGCTGCCACCGAATACCTGCCAGCTGTCGATGCCCAGCTTTTCGCGCAGTTTTTCGATATCGGCCACCAGATCCCAGGTGGTGTTGTCGACCAGATCGGCATGTGGGGTGGAACGGCCCGAGCCACGCTGATCGAACAGGATGATGCGGTACTTGGCCGGGTCGTGGAACTGGCGCATCTTGTCGCTGCAGCCGCCACCGGGGCCGCCGTGCAGCATCACCACCGGCTTGCCGTTGGGGTTGCCGCATTGTTCGAAATACAGCGTATGGCGGTCATCGACCTTGAGTATGCCGGTGTCGTAGGGCTCGATGGCGGGATAGAGCGTGCGCATGGCAGCCTCGCTGGGAACAGGCCGCTTAGTCTAACGCAGCGATGTTGCGGTCTTGTCTGCGCTACAAGGTTCCATCAAGGCGTCACATAGGTCGCCGGGGTCATTCCCTCCAGCAGCCAGATGCCGTCGAAGCGCTGACGTGCTTCGGGCAGCGTCAATTCATCGGCGTAATCCATACCCCACAGCCGGCTGGCCGGATCCTCCTCACCCGGCAAACTGCCTGCATGCAGATCGACGAACACGGCTGCGACCGAGGTATCGGCGGTCAAGCGCGACTCCAGCTGCGACGGTCGTGCGTCCACCTTGCGCACCTGCTGATCGATGTAGTCGAGGTAACTTCCTTGCGCCCCGGCGTAATGCAGCACATAGGTCTGCTCCTGCAGCGCAGGCGGCAAAGCGCGGGTCACGTTGTCCACCGCCGGAAAGCCTCGCGGATGACCGTCGCGGTAGCCGCCGAGTTTGTTCAGATGCGCGTAATGCCCCCAGACGACGGCCTTGCGCCCCGGGTAGGCCTGCTCCAGCAACCATTGCAGGTTGCCGGCCATGACCGGATCGTGCTCATCGAAGGGCCGCAGCTGCCAGCTCACCTCGGCCATGCGTTGCAGGCTGGCGTTGATGCGCCGCCAGAAGCCATCGCTGTTGAACACGTCGTCGCCATGCTCGGCGTCCGGCGCCGGCAGCAGTTGCAGCAGCCATTGCGAATCATCGAAGAAGCGCTGGCGCGCACGGGCGTCGGCAGTTGCCAGCTTGCCATCGAGCAATCGCTGTACCTGTTGCAGGTGCAGCTGCAGGCGCTGCCTTGCCATTTCATCCAGTGGCTGCCGCAGCAAGCGTTCGCGCAGCTGCGGCACCAGCTGGCGACGCGAAAATGCGCCGCTCAGGCGTCCATCGAAGCCAGCCAACTGCATCGCGCCTGGCGCGTCGCGTTGTGCATCCAGATAGTCGTACAGCGGCCACACCTCGGCGCTGTTGGCATACATGTAGAAGATGTTGCCGGGCGCATTGGCGCGCAGTGGCAGCCGCGATTGCCATAGCCGGGTGACATCGAACAAGCCGCTTTCCAGCACCAGCAGGTCGAAGCCCTTGCGCTCGTGCAGGTAACGCACGGTGCGCACCTTGCTTTCGTAGATGTTGCCTTCGCCATGGGTGAGCTCGTCGAGCATGACGATGCGCTTGTCGCCGATGGCCTCGCCCAAGGGCGCCAGATCGGCAAAGTCATCCTGCACCGAGGAGCCCTCGCGCAAGGGATGGATGGGCGCATGTTTGCTGGTAGCCGGCGTTGCGGCACAGCCCAGTGATGTGGCCAGTAATACGGCAGCGAACGCGGTACGGATCATCGGCATCCCCGGCTTGGAAATGGCGATGCTACGGGAGATGCCGGGGTGCGTGATACGGACAGGAAATGGCTTCAATGACAGGCTGAAGCAGTGCTTTTGGCTCTGCTTTGGCTTTCGTTCTTTATGCCGTCATTCCCGCCTTCGCGGGAATGACGAGCTGAAAAGCGACAAGAGCAACAACCTCAACCAGGCCAGCGTCCCAAGGTCACCCGATCACGCTGCTCCAGGTCCTGCACCGTCTGCGCCTCCACAAACCCGGCCTGCTCCAGCAGCGCGCGGATCGCCTCGCCCTGATCCCAGCCGTGCTCCAGCAGCAACCAGCCACCGGGCACCAGATGCTCATGCGCGCCAGCGACAATCTCGCGGATCGCATCCAGGCCATCCGCACCCGATGCCAAGGCCGGCGGCGGCTCGAAACGCAGGTCGCCCTCGACCAGATGCGGATCGCCTGCAGCGATGTACGGCGGATTGCTGACGATCATGTCGAAACGGTCTGCACCCAACGCCGTGTACCAATGCCCACGCCGGAACCACACGTTTTCCAGACCGTGCGCCTGTGCGTTCTTCACCGCCACCGCCAAGGTCGGGCCAAGCACATCGGTCGCCATCACCGTGGCCAAAGGCCGTTCACTGGCGATCGACAAGGCGAGCGCACCACTGCCTGTGCCCATGTCGGCCACCCGCACCATGTCATCGGCCGGCAGCCGTGCCAGTGCCTGCTCGACCAGCAGCTCGGTTTCCGGGCGCGGGATCAGGGTGGCGGTATTGACCTGCAGGTCCAGCGTCCAGAAGCCGCGACGGCCAGTCAGATAGGCCAACGGATGTCCCTCGGCACGACGCGCCAGCAGCACCTCGAAGCGTTCCAGGGCATCGGCTTCCACCTCGTCGGTGGCATGGGCAAACAACCAGGCCCGTTCCACGCCCAGCACGTGGATAAGCAACTGCTCGGCCTCATGGCGGGCATCTTCACCCGGCAGGCGTGCAGCGGCCTCCCGCAACAGCTCGGCAACCTTCAACGTGGACACTGTATTACCTCTTCGCGGCTTCTTTCAGGAGGGCGAGGATAGTCAGCGCACCCGTCCCTGCCTACCGCCATGATCCTTGCCTTGGGATTAATCCTGTCTATGCCGCGCCGTTCAGCTTGGACCTGGATGGCTTGGAAAGCCCGCAAAGCACCCGATATCAGGCCTTGAGGCAGCTTCAGGGCATCGATTGATAGGCATTATCTATTGATACGATGCATCCAATTCATTTGTTTTATTAGTTCCTGCCTATTAGTCTTTGCTCCAACGATTCACCCCGCCCTACACCCAAGAGGAAACTTCATGTCCCTTATCAACACCCAGGTCCAGCCGTTCAAGGTCAATGCGTTCCACAACGGCAAGTTCATTGAAGTCACCGACGAATCGCTGAAGGGCAAGTGGTCGGTCCTGATCTTCATGCCGGCAGCCTTCACCTTCAACTGCCCGACCGAGATCGAAGACGCCGCTGACAACTATGCCGAGTTCCAGAAGGCCGGTGCCGAGGTCTACATCGTGACCACCGATACCCACTTCTCGCACAAGGTGTGGCACGAAACCTCGCCGGCCGTTGGCAAGGCCAAGTTCCCGCTGGTTGGCGACCCGACCCACCAGCTGACCAACGCCTTCGGCGTGCACATTCCGGAAGAAGGCCTGGCCCTGCGTGGCACCTTCGTGATCAACCCGGAAGGCGTGATCAAGACCTCGGAGATCCACTCCAACGAGATCGCCCGTGACGTGTCCGAGACCCTGCGCAAGCTGAAGGCTGCCCAGTTCACCGCCGCACACCCGAACGAAGTGTGCCCGGCCAAGTGGAAGGAAGGCGAAAAGACCCTGACCCCGTCGCTGGATCTGGTCGGCAAGATCTAATAAGTCGTACCCGCTCCCACCCCGCCCTCGCGGCGGGCGTGGGGGTGAACCGCAGCGTGTTGATGCCAGCCAGCACCACGCCCGCACGCCACGCAGCCCGCTGCGGTTCACCCCTACTTTTTACTGGCGCCTCGCTTCACGCAGGGGCGTCACTCCCCCGCTTTGCCTCAACGAAGGAGTTGACCGTGCTCGACGACAGCCTCAAGACCCAGCTGCAGCAGTACATGGGCCTGCTGCGCCAGCCACTGCGCCTGATCGCCTCGCTCGACGACAGCAGCGCCAGCCAGGACATGCGCGGCCTGCTTGACGATATCGTCGCGGCCGGCGGCGGCAAGATCACGCTGGACACCTCCGGCAATGATGCGCGCAAGCCCTCGTTCGTGATCGCCCGCGAAGGCCAGAACCACGGCGTGCGTTTCGCCGGCCTGCCGCTGGGCCACGAATTCGAATCACTGGTGCTGGCCCTGCTGTGGACCGGCGGCCATCCGCCGAAGGTCGCGCAGGACGTCATCGACAGCATCACCGCGATCGATGGCGAGTACAGCTTCGACGTCTATATGTCGCTGACCTGCCACAACTGCCCGGACGTGGTGCAGGCGCTGGCGCTGATGGCGATCCTGAACCCGAAGATCAGCACCACGGTGATCGAGGGCGGCACGTTCCAGCAGGAAGTGGAACAGCGCCAGGTGATGGCGGTGCCGATGGTGTTCCAGGGTGGCGAGATGTTCGACTCCGGCCGCATGAGCCTGGAGCAGATCGTCGCCAAGCTCGACACCGGCGCCGTTGCCCGCGAAGCCGAGAAGATCAAGGCCAAGGATGCATTCGACGTGCTGGTGGTGGGCGGTGGCCCAGCCGGTGCTGCAGCGGCGATCTATGCCGCACGCAAGGGCATCCGCACCGGTGTAGCTGCCGAGCGTTTCGGCGGCCAGGTGCTGGACACCATGGCGATCGAGAACTTCATCTCGGTGCAGCACACCGAAGGCCCGAAGCTGGCTGCCGCGCTGGAAGCCCACGTACGTGAGTACGAGGTGGACATCATGAACCTGCAGCGCGCGGCCAAGCTGGTGCCGGCCGGTGCCGATGGCTTGGTCGAAGTTCAGTTGGAGAATGGTGCTTCGTTGAAGTCCAAGACGGTGATCCTGTCCACCGGCGCCCGCTGGCGGCAGATGAACGTGCCGGGCGAGGACGAGTACCGCAACAAGGGCGTGGCTTACTGCCCGCACTGTGACGGCCCGCTGTTCAAGGGCAAGCGTGTGGCGGTGATCGGCGGTGGCAACTCCGGTGTGGAAGCGGCCATCGACCTGGCCGGCATCGTCAGCCACGTCACCGTGTTCGAGTTCGACAGCAAGCTGCGCGCCGACCAGGTGCTGCAGGCCAAGCTCAACAGCCTGCCCAACGTGAAGGTGGTGCTCAACGCACAGACCACCGAAGTGCTGGGTGACGGCCAGAAGGTCAACGGCCTGGTCTATACCGACCGCGTCGGTGGCGATTCGCACCGGGTCGAGCTGGAAGGCATCTTCGTGCAGATCGGCCTGCTGCCGAACACCGAGTGGCTGCGCGGCACGGTGGAGCTCAGCGGTCGCGGCGAAATCATCATCGATGATCGCGGCCAGACCAATGTGCCGGGCGTGTTTGCTGCCGGCGACTGCACCACGGTGCCGTACAAGCAGATCATCATCGCGATGGGCGCCGGTTCAACCGCCGCGCTCAGTGCCTTCGATCATCTGATCCGTACGCCGGTGCTGCAGCCTGCAGCGGTAGAGGCAGCAACCGCCTGATGCTCAAAGCCCCTCTCCTGCGGGAGAGGGGTTGGGGTGAGGGTAGAACCTTCTGCAATCCTGGAAAACCTGGGCTTGGCCCAACCCTCATCCGCCCCTTCGGGGCACCTTCTCCCGCCGGGCGAAGGAAACAGCCGGGAGCCCAACATGAATCTTCGTGATCTGAAGTACCTGGTGGCGCTGGCCGAGCACAAGCACTTCGGCCGTGCCGCTGCGGCCAGCTTCGTCAGCCAGCCCACCCTGTCCACCCAGATCAAGAAGCTGGAAGAAGAGCTGGGCGTGCCGTTGGTGGAGCGCGCGCCGCGCAAGGTGATGCTGACCCCGGCCGGCCGCGAGGCCGCCGCGCGTGCGCGCAGCATCGTGGCCGAAGTGGAGCAGATGAAGGAAGCCGCACGCCGCGCCCGCGACCCGGAGGCCGGCACCGTGCGTTTGGGAATTTTCCCGACTCTCGGCCCCTACCTGCTTCCGCATGTGGTGCCAGCGATCCGCCAGCGCTTCCCGCAGCTGGAGATGCTGCTGGTCGAGGAGAAGAGCGATGTATTGCTGGCGCAGCTGCGCAATGGCCAGCTCGATGCCGCCATACTGGCCCTGCCAATCGCCGACGAGCAACTGCACACCGAATTCCTGTTCGAGGAACCCTTCGTGCTGGCCGCGCCGGAAGGCCACCCGCTGACCAGCCACCCCTCGCTGACGCTGGATGACCTGTCCGACCAACGCCTGCTGCTGCTGCAGGACGGCCATTGCCTGCGCGATCAGGCATTGGATGTCTGCCATATGGCCGGCGCGCTGGAGAAATCCGAGTTCCAGGCCACCAGCCTGGAAACCCTGCGGCAGATGGTGGCGGCGAACGTGGGCGTCACTCTGCTGCCGATGCTGGCGGTGAAGCCGCCGGTGGCGCGCTCTGAGAACGTCAGATTGATCCCATTTTCGGGCGATCCGCAGCCGAACCGGCGGATCGGCATGGTCTGGCGCCGCAGTTCGGCGATGGGCGCGTTCCTGGAGCAGTTCTCGCAGTTGTTCAAGCAACTGCCTGCGGGGTTGTTGGAGCCGCCGGCGGAATCGCCGCGGGTTCAGGCTTAAAAGCCTACCCCTCCCCGGCCCTCCCCTCCGCTGCGCGCAAGGGAGGGGGCAAAGGCTTGACTCCCTCCCTTGCGCCGCAGGCGGAGGGGAGGGTTGGGGAGGGGTGCTCTCCGCAGCACCCCAAAACCTGAATACCTCCCTCCCCCACATTGCATCCGGGGCGCACCGGCCCCATGATCTTCACAGGGTCGCCTACGGCCCGTTTCACCAGCACAATAGAAACCCGGGCGGCGCCGACAAAGCGTCGCCTTTTGCTTGCTCTTCAATCAGATAAGGAATTCCCATGACCAGCCACAGCGGTCTGCCACCATCCATTGTTGTTTCCACCCGTGACATGGCCCGTCTTGAGGCCCTGCTGGACTCCCCGGCCCTGAGCCGGCACCCGGCCGCTGTTGCCCTTGCGCAGGAACTTGAGCGAGCGCAGGTGCTGCCGCCGGAAGAAATCCCCGAAGGCATCGTCACCATGCACTCCCGCGTGGATTGCGAAGACGAACTGCACAACGAAAAACATTCCCTGACCCTGGTCTATCCGCATGAAGCGGATTTCGACAAGGGCCGCGTGTCCGTGCTGGCACCGGTCGGCAGCGCCCTGCTGGGCTTGTCGGTTGGCCAGACCATCGATTGGACCGCACCCGGCGGCCGCCAGCTGCGCCTGCGCGTCACCGCCGTCCACTATCAGCCCGAAGCGGCTGGTGATTTCCACCGCTGAGCGCACTGCGCCGCACCTGCAACAGGAAACCATGATGTCCCAGGCCCCCTCCAAGCTCGCCCAGTTGCGTGAACTGTCCGTCGTCGTCGCCGATACCGGTGATTACGATGCCATCAAGCGTCTGCGTCCGGTCGACTGCACCACCAACCCGACCCTGGTGAAGAAAGCCCTCGACCTGCCGGTCTATGCCGGTCTGATCGAGCGCGAGCTGCAGTGGGGCCGCGCCCAGAGTGGTGACAAGCAGACCATCGCCAATGCCGTGGTCGATCGCCTGACCGTTGGCGTCGGCACCATGCTGGCCGAGCTGGTGCCGGGCCGTGTTTCCACCGAAGTGGATGCCGACCAGGCCCACAACACCGAGGCCACGATTGCCAAGGCGCGCGAATTCATCGCCATGTACGAAGCAGCTGGCGTGCCGCGCAGCAAGGTGCTGATCAAGATCGCCGCCACCTGGGCCGGCATCGAAGCCGCGCGCGTGCTGCAGGCCGAAGGCATCGACTGTAACCTGACCCTGATCTTCAACCCGACCCAGGCCCTGGCCTGCTCGGAAGCCGGCTCCTTCCTGATCTCGCCGTTCGTCGGCCGCATCCTGGATTGGTACGTGGCCAACGGCCAGACCCCGGCCAGCATTGATGAAGACCCGGGCGTGGTGTTCGTGCGCGGTGTGTTTGCCGAGTTCAAGCGTCGCGGTTCCAGCACCGTTGTCATGGGTGCCTCGTTCCGTTCGACCGCGCAGATTGAAGCATTGGCTGGCTGTGATCGTTTGACGATCTCGCCGGATCTGCTGGAGAAGCTGGATGCCGATTTCGGCGAGCTGCCGCGCAAGCTGGTGGCCGGTGCTGCCGAAGCGGTGAACGTCGCTGCGATTGATGAAGCGAAGTTCGATGCGGATATGGCGGCTGATCCGATGGCTACCGAGAAGCTGGCTACTGGTATTGAGGCGTTTGCGAAGGATCTGCAGACCTTGCGGCAGCGGATTCTGGATGAGTTGGGCGGCTGAGCGGAGCTGGCCGACAAACGTAGTGCTTGATATCTCCCTTCTCCCGCTTGCGGGAGAAGGTGCCCCGAAGGGGCGGATGAGGGGAGGCTTTTAGAGCTTTTGCTCTACGTGCTTTAAGAGCGCCCTCACCCCAACCCCTCTCCCGCATGCGGGAGAGGGGCTTAATCAAAATCAAAAAACGCCGAGCTCCAGCCCTGCTGCGAGCAGCGCGCCCAGCTCTCGGCCTCGCGCCAACTCCACCTCAGGCAATTTCTTCTCAGCAACAATCGCCTCCGCCGTCTGTGCCTGCGTACACACCAGCACCGGCTCGGCCACCTCTTTCAAACGCAAGCCCAAAGCAACCCTGCGCAACTGTGCAATCGTCGGCTGGCCATCCGAGCCTGCACATACCAGCAGCGCATACGGCTTGCCCTCGCAGCACCCCAACAGCGGGTAATAACTGCGATCAAAGAAATCCTTCATCGCCCCGCTCATCGAGGCCAATGTCTCCGGCGTGGCGAACACCACCGCATCGGCGGCAAGCACATCGTCCGCGCCGGCATCCGCGGCGCGCAAGGCAATCACCTGCACCACATCACCCGCACTCACACGGGCACCCTGCACCAATGCTTCCACCATCGCCGCAGTAGCGCCGGTAAAGCTGTGCCACACCACCAATAAACGCCGCGGTGCAGCACTCACAGCTCAGACATCCAGGCCAATCGGGCAGCTCACGCCGGTGCCACCGATACCGCAATAGCCGTTCGGATTCTTGGCCAGGTACTGCTGGTGGTAATCCTCGGCGTAATAGAACGGCGGTGCCGGAAACGCGATCTCGGTGGTGATCTCACCAAAACCCGATGCCGTCAACTGCTGCTGGTAGGCATCACGGCTGGCAATCGCCGCGTCGTACTGTTCCTGCGTATGGCAGTAGATCGCCGAGCGGTACTGGGTCCCGGTGTCGTTGCCCTGGCGCATGCCCTGGGTGGGATTGTGGTTCTCCCAGAAGGTGCGCAGCACGGTTTCCAGCGTCACCCGGGCCGGGTCAAACACCACCCGCACCACTTCGGTGTGGCCTGTAAGCCCGGAACAAGCCTCTTCATAGGTCGGGTTCGGGGTGACGCCGCCCTGATAGCCCACCGCCGTGGTCACTACGCCGGGCAGCTGCCAGAACTTGCGCTCGGCGCCCCAGAAGCAGCCCAGGCCCACGTCAAGCACCTGCAACCCATCAAAATCGGCCCGCAGCGGCTGGCCGTTGACGAAGTGCTGGTTGTGCAGCGGCAGCGGCGTGTCCCGCCCCGGCAGTGCTTCCTCCGGGCGCGGCAGGCGCTGCTTGAACGCGCCGATACCCAGTATTCCCTGGCCGATTCCCAACATGTCAGCTCCTCAGGCCGGGAGGAATCCCGACGCTTCATCGTCATCCAAGATGGGGTCGGCTGGGCCATCGTCCAAGCCCAGCGCGGCGACGATGTCCTCGGCCTCGGGCTTGGCCGAATCGGGTACACAGACCCGCAGCAGGCCAAACAAGGGCAGCTCGCCGCCCGCACCCAGCAGGGACTCGCCGAACACGAAGGCCGGGATGCCGGCATCCTCCAACGCGTGCTTGACCAGATGCGCGTCGAACAGATTATTGGTCTGGTAGATCAGTTGCATGGGGTTCTCCGCTCAAACCGGCTGGCGCAGGGCGTCGGTGGCAGCAAGCTGCTCGGTTTCCACAGCACCGGCCTGGCGCCACTCGCGCAGTGCCGGCAAGGCCAACAGCGCCTGCAGGTACTCGCCGGCAACGCCTTCCGCCGCCACGCCATAGCCGTCAAAGCGTACCGCCACCGGTGCGAACATCGCATCGACGATGCCGAACTGGCCGAACAGGAACGCCCCGCCCGCGCCGTGCTGCCGGCGCAGCTCACTCCACAGCGCGCGGATCCGGTTGATGTCAGCCTGCGCGGCGGCATCCCAGCGATAACCATCAGGCTGGCGACGGCTGTTCATCGGCAGCTGGCTGCGCAACGCGGTGAAACCTGAATGCATTTCGGCCGCAGCGGCCCGTGCCACGGCACGCTGGGCCAGATCGGACGGCCAGCCGCGTCCGCCCAGCCAGCGCTCGTTGGCGTATTCGCAGATCGCCAGCGAATCCCAGAGCTGAAGCTGACCATCACGTAGCGCCGGCACCTTGCCGGTGGGCGAATGCTGCAGCACTTCGCTGGCAAAACCGGGGGTATCCAGGGCCAGCCGCACCTCGTCGAACTCCACCCCGAAATGGCGCAGCAGCAGCCACGGGCGCAGCGACCAGGACGAGTAGTTCTTGTTGCCTATCACCAGAACGGGGCGATCCATCGGTACGAATCCATACGGTGGGATGGCCCAGCATAGCCCCGTCCCGGCAGCCAACGCCCGGCTCGGCTAAACTTGCGGTTTACTTCAATACACTGCGTCCCCCATGTCCGAGAACACGCCTGCTGTCGCCGCCACGCCGGAAAACGCTCCCGAAAAGCGCGATTTCATCCGTCAGATCGTCCGTGAGGACCTGTCCAGCGGCAAGCACACGGCCATCAAGACCCGCTTCCCGCCCGAGCCCAATGGCTACCTGCACATCGGCCATGCCAAGTCGATCTGCCTGAACTTCGGCATCGCCGGCGAGTTCGGCGGCGTCTGCAACCTGCGCTTCGATGACACCAACCCGGCCAAGGAAGACCCGGAATACGTGCAGGCCATCCAGGACGACGTGCGCTGGCTGGGCTTCGAGTGGAACGAGCTGCGCCACGCCTCGGACTACTTCGAGGCCTATTACCTGGCCGCGCAGAAGCTGATCCGCGACGGCAAGGCCTATGTCTGCGACCTGTCGGCCGAGGAAGTGCGCGCCTACCGCGGCTCCCTGACCGAGCCGGGC
This sequence comes from Stenotrophomonas sp. STEN021, assembly GCF_056760175.1. Taxonomy (NCBI): domain Bacteria; kingdom Pseudomonadati; phylum Pseudomonadota; class Gammaproteobacteria; order Lysobacterales; family Lysobacteraceae; genus Stenotrophomonas; species Stenotrophomonas sp. STEN021. The sequence goes on from NZ_JBRREH010000064.1 coordinate 11,696, forward strand.
CGCCCCTCGCCGTACCGCGAGCGCAGCGTCGAGGAGAACCTGGACCTGTTCGCGCGCATGCGTGCCGGCGAGTTCGCCGATGGCGCCCGCACCGTGCGCGCCAAGATCGACATGGCCAGCGGCAACATCAACCTGCGAGATCCGGCGATCTACCGCATCAAGCACGTCGAGCACCAGAACACCGGCAATGCCTGGCCGATCTACCCGATGTATGACTTCGCGCACGCGCTGGGCGATTCGCTGGAAGGCATCACCCACTCGCTGTGCACGCTGGAATTCGAAGACCACCGCCCGCTGTACGACTGGTGCGTGGACAACGTCGACTACGCCCACGACAACGCCTTGACCCAGCCGCTGGTCGACAAGGGCCTGCCGCGCGAAGCCGCCAAGCCACGCCAGATCGAGTTCTCGCGCCTGAACATCAACTACACGGTGATGAGCAAGCGCAAGCTGATGGCGCTGGTCACCGAGAGCCTGGTCGATGGCTGGGAAGATCCGCGCATGCCGACCCTGCAGGGCCTGCGTCGTCGTGGTTACACCCCGGCGGCGATGCGCCTGTTCGCTGAGCGCGTTGGCATTTCCAAGCAGAACTCGCTGATCGATTTCAGCGTGCTGGAAGGCGCCCTGCGCGAAGACCTGGACAGCGCCGCCGCACGCCGCATGGCGGTGATCGATCCGCTCAAGCTGGTGCTGACCAACCTGCCGGAAGGCCACGAAGAAGCCCTCACCTTCAGCAACCATCCGAAGGACGAAAGCTTCGGCAGCCGCGAGGTACCGTTCTCGCGCGAGCTGTGGATCGAGCGCGAAGACTTCGCCGAAGTGCCGCCGAAGGGCTGGAAGCGTCTGGTCCCGGGCGGCGAAGTGCGCCTGCGTGGCGCTGGCATCGCCCGCGTCGATGAAGTGATCAAGAACGACGCCGGCGAGATCGTCGAGCTGCGCGGCTGGCTGGACCCGGAATCGCGTCCGGGCATGGAAGGCGCCAACCGCAAGATCAAGGGCACCATCCACTGGGTCAGCGCCCAGCACGCGGTGGAAGCCGAAGTGCGCCTGTACGACCGCCTGTTCTCGGTGGCCAACCCGGACGACGAATCCGAAGGCAAGACCTACCGCGATTACCTGAACCCGGAATCGCGCAAGGTCGTCACCGGTTACGTCGAACCGGCCGCCGCGCTGGCCGCACCGGAACAGAGCTACCAGTTCGAGCGCACCGGCTACTTCGTCGCCGACCGCCGCGACCACACCGCAGCCAAGCCGGTGTTCAACCGCAGCGTGACCCTGCGCGATACCTGGTCGGCCTGATCAGCAGGATGGGTGTGGTTACCGGCTGACAGCCCGGTAACCCCCTGCTCACCTGGGACGCGGCTACCATGGCCGCGTGCCCAGAACAGGATGCCCCCATGTTCCGTCTGTCACTGCTGCTCTGTCTGCTGCTCGCCCTCACCGCCTGCAGTTCACCGGCCGCTACCGCTCCGGTCACCTCGCAAGCGCCCGCGCCAGTCCCGGCCAGCGAACCATCAACCCCTGCCAAACCTCCTGCCACGCCCGTCGTGGTCGACAGCAGCTGCAAGGTCGACGCCGATTGCACGGTGAAGAACGTCGGCAACTGCTGCGGTTACTACCCGGCCTGCGTCAACGTCAACAGCCCCACCGATCCGGCCGGCGTGCAGGCCAGCTGCCAGGCCAAGGGCATGATGAGTGTCTGTGGTTTCCCCGAGATCCAGGGCTGTCGTTGCGTCAACGGCCAGTGCGCCTCAGCCGGCAGCAGCGATCCACTGCGCCAACCCATGACCGAGAATCCCGCACCGGCACGCTGAATCGCGCTCAGCGCGGCTTGGGCTCCACGCTGCTGCGCCAGGCATCGATAAATTGGCGGCGCTTGAGCGCATCCAGATACACCAGCAACCCGGGCCCCAACTGGATCGGCCGCCGGTTCTGCCCGGGATCGCTGTCACCGCCACCGTTGCGGATGATCGGCATCAGCCGCGCCTCGCGCGACAGCACCTGCTGGCCGCGCGCCGACAACAGGTAGTCGAGGAAGCGCTTGGCTTCGGCAGGGTGTGGGCTGTTGCGCGGAATCACCGCCGTGCGCAGCACCACCAGCGTGTAGTCCTCGGGTTCGACAATGCCCAGGGGCGCACCGGCATCGATACGCGCCTGCGCGTAGGAACCCAACACGTTGTAAACCAGCGACAGCTTGCCGCTGCTGACCTGGTCCAACAGCACGCCGGTACGCTCCTCGCGCACCACGCCGTTGTCACCCAATGCGCCGAGCAAGGCGCCAGCGATGCTGCCGCGCTGCGCATCCTGGGTCGCCAGCAGATAGCCGACACTGCTGCGCTCGATATCGTAGGTGCCGACCTTGCCGCGCAGCGGCGTGCCTTCGGCACGCAGCAGGTCCAGCAGCTGGCGGCGCGTGTGCGGCACTTTTTCCGCAGGCAAAGCACGCGTGTTGTAGACCATCGCCACCGGCTCGTAACTGATGCCGAAGGCCTCATTGCGCCACTTCGCCCAGGAAGGCATGGCTTCCGTCTGCGGCGAACGATGCGGCAGTGCATGGCCATCGTTGACCAGCTTGGTCTGCAGATCCATGCCGCTGGAGATCAGCAGATCGGGTGTGTTGGCGGTGTTGCGGTCGCGCAGGAAGCGCGCATACAGATCCTGGGTGATGATGTCTTCGTAAACGACTTCCGTGCCCGGATGCAGGCGCTGGTAGTCGGCGATCACCACCGCGAATACTTCGATGTCGGTGGTACCGTGGATGCGCAGCTGCTCGGTCACAACGCCCTGCGCGGGGAAGCGCTGTACATCACCCGGCGCAGCGCGCAATGACGATGCCAGCAGCAGGCCCAACAACAGGATCAACAAGCGGCTCATGCAGCATGCCTCGGCAGATGGATGGTGGCGACCAGACCGCCTTCGGGCCGGTTGCTCAGGTCGATGCTGCCGCCATGGCTTTCAACCACGCGCTTGACGATGGCCAGTCCCAGCCCGGCACCACCGACAGGCGCATTTTCACCGCGTCCGAAGCGCTCGAATACGCGTTCGGCATCGGCGGCGCTGATACCGGGGCCGTGGTCGGCGATGGTCAATACCGCCTGCGTGTCCAGCACGGTCAGGGCGATCTGCAGCGGGCCATCGCCGCCGTATTTCACCGCATTGTCGATCAGGTTCTTGATCGCTTCGCGCAACAGCAGGGCATCACCGTTGACCTGCACTGCGCCGGTGGTGATCGCCAGCTGTACGCGTGGTGCAGGACCGGCCTGCGGCAAGGCTTCGTGCAGGGCCTGATGCACGGTTTCAGCCAGGTCCAGTAGTGCGAAGCGCTGCAGGTTGGAGCGGTGGATCACGCTGGCATCGCTAAGTAGCTGGTTCAGCAGGCGGCTCATATGGGTGGCATTGCGTTCGATTGCACGCAGGCTGCGCTGCATCTCCTCGGGCTCTTCTTCGTCCAAGGCCAGCTGGGCCTGTGCGCGCAGTGCTGCCAGCGGCGTGCGCATCTGATGTGCGGCTTCGGCCATGAATGCACGCAGGGTTTCGTTGCTGCTGGACAGGCGTTCCATGAAGCGGTTCAAGGCAGCAACCATCTGGTTCATCTCGCGCGGCACATGCGAGTCCAGCGGTTTCAGATCAGACGGCTCGCGACGCGACAACTCGCGTTCCAACCGCACCAAGGGACGGAACGCGCGGTGCACGCCGAAGGCCACCAGCGCCAGCAACAAAGCCGACAACACGCCGATGGCGATCAGCGCGCGGTTGACCATTTCCTGCGCCAGCTCGGCGCGTGCGCGACGGGTCTGCCCCACCTGCACCTGTACTTCACCCTGCGCAGAGGCGGCGGCGAAGCTGCGCTTGACCACCACGAAGCGCACCGTCTCACCGCTGTAGTCGGCATCGAACAACTGCGGCTGGTTGCCACTCCTGCGCGGTGCCTGGGGAAGATCCTCGTAGCCGGTGATGGTGCGGCCACGGCTATCAGCCACGCGATAGAACACGCGGTCTTCTTCGGCCATCGACAGCAGGTCCAGGGCTGCATACGGCAGGTCCACCTGCCATTGGCCATCAACCAATGCGACCGAATCGGCGATGGACAGCGCCGAGGACACCAACAGATGGTCATAGGAACGATTCGCCGCGCGTTGCCCGTAGTCGCGCGCGGCGAACAGCAAGGCCACCGCGAACACCGCCAGCAACGCGCCCAGATACAGCATCAAGGTGCGCCGCAATGAACCGGAGGTGCGGACCTCAGCCGTCGCCATCAGTACCGCCGTCATTGGCTTCCAACATGTAGCCCACGCCGCGAACGGTGGTGATGCGCACGGGTGCGGCCGCCAGTTTCTTGCGCAGCCGCCCGATATACAGCTCGATGGCATTGGGCCCGGCTTCGTCATCGAAACCGAACAAGCCCTTGCCGATTTCATCCTTACCCACGACCTGTCCGAGCCGGCCAACCAGGATCTCTAACAGACGGAACTCGCGGTTCGGCAGTTCGATCACCTCGCCGTCCAGGCTGACCCGATGCGCGGCATTGTCGAACTGGAAGCTGCCGATCTGCACCACTTCACTGGCCTGGCCGCGACCACGTCGCAGCAGTACTCGACAGCGCGCCTCGAATTCGCGGAAGTCGAAGGGCTTGCCCAGATAATCGTCAGCGCCTACATCCAGCGCCTGCACGCGATCCTCGATGCCATCGCGGGCGGTAAGCATCAGCACCGGCGTGCTGTCGCCGCGCTCGCGCATGCCAGCCAGCACGCGCAGGCCATCGAGCTTGGGCAGGCCGATGTCCAGCACCACCAGATCGAAGCTCTGGTAGCGCAGCACGCTGGCGGCGCCCATGCCGTCGGCCTGCCAATCCACCGCATGGCCATTGCGGCGCATGCGACGGATGATGGCGTCGGCCAGGTCCGCATTGTCTTCAACCAGCAGCAGGCGCATCGCAGGGGAATGTGGCGGGAAGGCGCGAATGCTAACGCGGAAGCCAGCAGAGCGCAGGGACAATCGCGCATTGCTGCAACGCACAAAGTGCTGACAGGCGGATGACAGCTAGTCCCCTCCAGACTGCGGCCACGCACCAGCAGGTGCCCATGTTTGCCGCGCGCCTGGCGCGCACCTGGGAGGGTTTGTGGAACTGAGTGTTTTCCAAAAGCGCAGCCTCGCTGCTGCTGTCCTGCTGTGCATTGGCGCACCGGCGCTGGCCGCGGAGGACGAAGGCCCGGTCACGGCCACGATCGGCGGGCGCCTGCACCTGGATTTCGCCAGCTTCGACAATGATCACCGTGGCACCCCAAACAAGGACGACACCGAGATCCGTCGCGCCTGGCTGGATGTGTCAGGCAAGTTCTTCCTGGTCGACTACAAGCTGGAAGCTGACTTCTCCGGCGACCGCCCCGAAGCCAAGGACGTCTACGTCAGCCGCAGCTTCGGCGATGCCGGCAGGCTGACCGTGGGCCAGTTCAAACAGTACTACTCGCTGGACGACCGCACCGGCTCCAACTACGGCAGCTTCCTGGAGCGCGGCAACGCCGGCACCAGCCTGGCCCCGCTGTACCGCCTCGGCGCGTCCTGGCAGGCCAACCCGGGCGACATGACCTGGGCGGCCAGCGTCTACAGCCTGGAAAGCATCGATGCCTGGCAGGTAAAGGGCCGCGCTGCCGGTGGCCGCGTCACCTGGGCGCCGAGCCCGGCCGCTGGCGATGTGCTGCACCTGGGCTTGTCGCTGGCCCGCGAGGCCTATGACAACCCCGGCGTGAATGGCGTTCCTGCCTTGCGCATCCGCCCACGCCCGGCCGGCCATCTGTCCGATGAAAGTCGCCTGACATTGGTCGACTTCTCGGCCGGCCGCGATACCGACGTCAACAAGTGGTCGCTGGAATACGCACAGGTGCGCGGCCCGCTGTCATGGCAGGGCGAATTCAGCGGCGCCACCTTCGACGATGGCGCGCAGCGCGGTGAAGTGATGGCGGGCTACGGCATGCTCAGCTGGTTCGTCACCGGCGAGTCGCGCAGCTATGACCGCAAGACTGGCCGCTTCGCCCGCATCAAGGACATCCGCCACAAGCCCGGCGCGTTTGAAGTCGCGTTGCGCTACGACCAGATGCGCGGCAACCAGCACCTTGATGGCCAGCCCGATCTGCGCAACGGCAGCACCGAAGCCTGGACCCTGGCAGGTAACTGGTACCTGCGCGACAACCTGCGTTTCATGCTCAACCTGATCGACAGCCGCAACCGCAATCGCCTGACCGATACCACGGTGGACCACACCCGCGCGGTCACCGGCCGCCTGCAGTTCGATTTCTAAACATCCCCTTCCCGTCCTGTCCCTTCAAGGAGTCTGCAGATGATGCTGACCATCCTCGGCTTCGGCATGGTCCTGACGTTCATGTATCTCATCATGAGCAAACGACTGTCGCCGCTGGTCGCCCTGATTACCGTACCCATCGTGTTCGCCCTGATTGGCGGCTTCGGTGCCGGCCTCGATGAGATGATGCTCGACGGCATCAAGAAGATCGCGCCGACCGGCGTGATGCTGATGTTCGCCATCCTCTACTTCGGGGTGATGATCGACGCCGGCCTGTTCGATCCGCTGGTGCGCATCATCCTGCGCATCGTCAAGGGCGATCCGCTGAAGATCGTGATGGGCACCGCGGTGCTGGCGATGCTGATCTCGCTCGATGGCGACGGCTCCACCACCTACATGATCACCGTGTCGGCGATGCTGCCGCTGTACCGTCGGCTGGGCATGAACGCGCTGAGCATGACCTGCGTGACCATCCTCGCCGGTGGCGTGATGAACCTCACCCCGTGGGGCGGCCCGACCGCACGTGCAGCGACCGCACTGCATGTGGATCCGGCCGATGTGTTCGTGCCACTGATTCCGGCGATGGTGCTGGCCTGTGCCGGCATCCTCGCACTGGCCTGGTACCTGGGCATGAAGGAACGCCGTCGTCTTGGTGTGGTCGCCCTGCCGCACGGCGGCTCGTGGATGGACGCTAGTGTTTCCGATGACAGCGACGCGCTGCCGACGGTGGAAGACGCCGAAGACACCAAGCGGCCGAAGCTGCTGTGGGTCAACTTCGCCCTGACCCTGGCACTGATGGCGGCGCTGGTGATCGGCCTGCTGCCGATGCCGATCCTGTTCATGGTCGGCTTCGCCATCGCGCTGGTGATCAACTATCCGAACCTGGCCGAGCAGCGCCGCCGCGTGGTCAACCACGCAGGCAATGTGTTGTCGGTGGTGTCGCTGATCTTCGCTGCGGGCATCTTCACTGGCATCCTGTCCAATACCGGCATGGTCGAGGCGATGTCGCGCGGCTTCCTGTCGGTGATTCCGGAGGCCTGGGGCCCCTACCTGGCGGTGATCACCGCCGTGGCATCGATGCCCTTCACCTTCTTCATGTCCAATGACGCCTTCTACTTCGGCGTGTTGCCGATCCTGTCCGAAGCGGCCGGTCACTACGGCATCACCCCGGTGGAAATGGCGCGCGCCTCGCTGGCTGGTCAGCCGGTGCACCTGTTGAGCCCGCTGGTGCCGTCGACCTATCTGCTGGTTGGTCTGGCCAAGGTGGATTTCGCTGACCACCAGAAGTTCACCCTGAAGTGGGCGGTATTGATTTCGCTGATCCTGATGGCCGGCAGCCTGCTGTTCGCCCTGTATCCATTGGCCGCCTGAGCGGCACCTACCTGACGCATTGGAGAGCACCATGACGCTACGTATCGCTTACGTCACCAGTGGCATGGGCAGTGTCGGCACTGCCATCTGCCAGTCCCTGGCCCGCGCCGGCCACACGGTGGTGGCAGGCTGCGCACCGGATTCACCGCGCAAGGCCAACTGGATCCGCGAGCAGCGCGAACTCGGCTTTGATTTCATCGTGTCCGAAGGCAATGCTGCCGATTGGGACTCCACCACCGCTGCGTTCGCCAAGGTGCGGGCGGAAGTGGGTGAAGTGGATGTGCTGGTCAACAACTCCGGCGGTAGCCGCGACATGCTGTTCCGGCAGATGAGCAGCGAAGACTGGAACGCGGTGATCGCCTCCAACCTCAACACCTTGTTCAACCTGAGCAAGCAGGTGGTCGATGGCATGACCAACCAGAACTGGGGCCGCATCATCAACATCGGATCGGTCAGCGCGCAGAAGGGCCAGATCGGCCAGGTCAACTATGCAACGGCCAAGGCCGCGATGCATGGTTTCAGCCGCGCGCTCGCCGCCGAAGTCGCAGCGCGTGGCGTCACCGTCAACACCATTTCGCCGGGCTACATTGCCAGTCAGGCGATCAGCAGCTTCCCGCCGGATGTATTGGACCGGCTTGCGGCCTCGGTACCGATCCGCCGCCTCGGCAAGCCCGAAGAAGTGGCTGCGCTGTGCGCGTGGCTGGCCAGCGATGATGCTGCCTATGTGACCGGTGCGGACTATCCGGTCAACGGTGGCCTGTACATGGGTTGATATTGCAATCACTGGCTGCAACAACCAACGCCGCGCTTTGTCGCGGCGTTTTCTTTTGGAAGCCTGCGCAGCATTGCTGTCGAACGTCCGGCATTTCATATCGACTGCGTCGCAGTTCTGCTCGCATCTGTCCGCAAAATACTGCTGAACAGCAATGTTTCGCATCTGCGTAAACGAGCTTTAACAATCGTCGGACAGGCTCCCTGGACCGGCGTACACGCCGGCCTTTCCATGGACCCGGTAGACAATGAATCTCCAACGCCTCAGCTTCGCCATCACTCTCGCCCTGTGCACAAACCAGGCCTTCGCCGAAGCGGCTGCAGACAGCGGCGCCTCCGCGCAGACACTGGATACCATCTCGGTGATCGGCCAAGGCCAGACCCGTCAGGTGCAACGCATCGGCGAAGTCGACAAGCAGGTGTTGCCGCCAGGCAGCAGCGGCCAGAAGATTCTTGATCGTCTGCCCGGTGTCTCCGTGCAGTCCAATGATGCCTTCGGCGCCAACGAAGAATCGCAGACCATCAGCCTGCGCGGCTTCGACAAGACCCGTCTTGGCTATACGCTCGATGGCATCCCGCTCGGCGACAACAGCTATGGCAACTACAACGGCCTGAGCATCGCCCGCGCCATCATTGCCGAGAACCTGGGCGGCGCCGAGTTGTCACAGGGCATCGGCTCGCTGGGCGTGGCCTCGACCAGCAACCTGGGCGGTGCCATCCAGTACTTCTCGCAGGACCCGTCCACGGTGTTTGGTGGTCGCGCCAGCGTCACCGTCGGCGATGACAACCAGCGCCGCGGTTACCTGCGCGTGGATACCGGCGATCTGAATGGCTTCTCTGCCTATGTCTCCGGCGTGCATCAGGATGCCGACATGTGGGCTGCGCCACACCAGAACCAGACCACCCGCCAGTTCAACGCCAAGGCGGTGTGGAACGTGGGTGATCACCGTTTCGGCGCCTTCGTCGCCACCTCGCGGGCAAGCCAGGCCAACTACGCCTATCTGTCCAAGAGCATGCTGCAGCGTGGACTGGGCTACGACTGGAACATCTACGCGCCGGATTGGGACCGTGCCGTCGCCGCTGCATACTGCGCTCCAGCGACCTTCGACGCCACGCGCTGCGCCTTCACTGGCGGCGTCAACAGCATCGACGATGCCTACTACCAGAGCCGCGCGTTGCGCGATGACAATCTGTATTCGCTCGATGCCAACCTGCATCTGGGCGACGAACTCAACCTCAAGCTGCTTGCCTACCACCATGACAATCGTGGCCAGGGCCACTGGTGGGCACCGGGCCAGCCCTCGTACCCGGGCACCGACCGCATGCTGCCGATCTCCATCCGCAGCACCAACTACACCATCGACCGCCAGGGCCTGACCGCTGCGCTGTCGTGGAACGTCGGCATCCATGAGTTGGAAGCCGGCCTGTGGTTCGAGCAGAACGACCACAACGTCGAGCGCAACTTCTACTACATCGACGGTCCCTTCCTCGACGACACCTACCTCAAGAATCCGGACCGTCGCCTGTTCGACCAGGACTTCGACATCCGCACGCGGCAGTTCTACGTGCAGGACCGCATGCGCTTCCTCGACCAGCGCCTGACCGTGGATGTCGGCATCAAGAGCCCGAACACGCGCATGCGCGCCACGGCCAAACCGGGCACCGAGCAGAAACTTGCGTCTGGCACGCTGACCGCCAAGGAATCGCTGCTGCCGCAGCTGGGTGTCGGCTTCAAGCTCAATGCCAACAACGAGCTGTTCGCGTCCTATGCCGAGAACATCGCCGCCTTCGTCGGCGGCGGCAGCGGCGGCCCGCTGCAGGTTTCGCCCGAGTCCTTTGCCGCCAGTGCCGGCCTGGAACCGGAGAAGTCCAAGACCTTCGAGGCCGGCTTCCGCACCTTCGGCAGCAAGTACCAGGCTTCATTGGCTGCGTACCACGTGATGTTCGACAACCGCCTGCTCTCGCTCAACCCCTGCACCAGCATCGAAGTCGGCACGCGACCGGAGTGCATCACCCGCTTCATCAACGTCGGCTCGGTGAAGAGCCAGGGTGCGGAGCTGACCTTCATCCTCAAGCCGACGCAAGGCCTGCAGTGGTACAACGCGCTGTCCTGGAACAAGACCACCTATGAGGACGATTACATCTCCGGCGGCGCGATCGTGCCGGTGGCCGGCAAGATCACCGTCGACACCCCGCAACGCATGGCCTCCAGCGAATTGAGCTGGAACCGTGATGGTTGGTTCGCCAGCCTGCGCGGCAAGTACACCGGCAAGCGTTACTACACCTATACCAACGACCAGTCGGTGCCAGGCGTGACCACTTTCGATGCCGGCGGCGGTTACAGCTTCGGCCCAGGTCTTGGCCTGCAGAACGTGAAGGTATCCATGAACGTGACCAACCTGACTAACAAGCGCTACGCCGGCCAGCTCAGCTCGTTCGCCCCGACCGATCCCAGCGGCACCCGCTATTCCATCCACGCCAGCGCTCCGCGGCAGATCTTCATGACGTTGGGTGCGGAGTTTTAAGCCTTTGGCTCCTTCCCTTTCGCGCAGCGAAGGGGCCAGCCCCCTCCCTTTGGCCGGAGGCCAAGGGGAGGGTCGGGGAGGGGTGCTTTTCGCGTCAACCGCAACCCCCGAAGCAAAAGCCAACCCCTCCCCAGCCCTCCCCTTCGCTGCGCGAATGGGAGGGGGCTGAACCCGGCCTCGCTACAGATCGTTGCCTACCGTCCCCCACACCTGAACAACCCCCACCAGCAAACCCGCCCCAGCCCCCCAGTCCGCTAAACTGACCGCCGTTTTTTGCCATAACGCCGGTCATCATCATGCTGCACGCCCAGGTTCACCTCACCCTCCCCGTCTGGATCCACGACGCCGTCGACTGCGACCGCGCCTATACCAGCGATGCGGACAAGGTGGCGCTGGCCATCGAGCTGTCACGGCTGAACATTGAACATGCCAGCGGCGGCCCGTTTGGTGCTGTGGTGTTCGGCCCGGATCACAAGGTGATCGCCGCTGCGGTGAACCGCGTGGTGCCGCACGCCACCTCGTTGGCACACGCCGAAAACATGGCCTATATGCTGGCCCAGCAGAAGCTCAACACCCCGCGCCTGAACGCGCTGCTGTCACCTATCACCCTGGCCACGTCCTCGCAGCCCTGCTGCCAGTGCTACGGCGCCACCGTCTGGGCTGGTATCGACCGCCTGTTGATCGGCGCCAGCGCCGCCGACGTAGAAGAACTCACCCCGTTCGACGAAGGCCCGTTGCCGACCGATTGGGCAGGTGAACTGAACAAGCGCGGCATCGAGGTCGTGCAGGGCATCAACCGCGACGACGCCCGCGCCGTGCTGCACAGCTACGGCAAGAACGACGGCGCACGCTACTGACCGAAAGCCCCTCTCCCACCGGGAGAGGGGTTGGGGTGAGGGTCCGGCAGGTCGCAGGATACGAACTGCACAAGGCTTCACCGACCCTCATCCACCCCTACGGGGCACCTTCTCCCGACGGGAGAAGGAGACCCCACCCGCTCCACACAAGGATTTCCATGACCGGCCTGCTCTGCTACTGCCGCCAAGGCTTTGAACCGGAACTGGCCGGCGAATTGAACGACCGTGCTGGCCATGCCGGCATGGCCGGCTACGCCCGTACCCAGCGCAACGATGGCTACGTGGTATTCGTCACCGATGAGGCCGAAGCGCTGGACCAGCGTCTGCCCTGGCGCGAGCTGATCTTCGCCCGCCAGAAGCTGCGGATTCTCGCCGAGCTGCCACAGCTCGATGCCACGGATCGCATCACCCCGATCATCGCTGCGCTGGAAGGCCAGCAACGGTTTGGCGATCTGTGGGTCGAGCACCCCGACTCGGACGCAGGCAAACCGCTGGCTGGCCTGGCCCGCGCCTTCGGCAATGCGCTGCGCCCAGCGCTGCGCAAAGGCGGCCTGCTCACTGACAAGCCCAACGGCAAGCTGCCGCGCCTGCATGTGGTGTTCGTCGATGGCACGCATGCCTTCGTCTGCGTCTCCGACACCCGCGACAGCGCACCGTGGCTGCTGGGCATTCCGCGCTTGAAGCTGCTGCCGGACGCACCCTCGCGTTCGGCCTTGAAGCTGGAAGAAGCCTTCATGACCCTGCTCACGCCGGAAGAGCGCGAAGCACTGGTGGTGCCTGGTATGCGCTCGGCCGACCTCGGTGCGGCACCGGGCGGTTGGACCTGGGTGCTGACCCGCCAGCATCTGCATGTGAGCAGCATCGACAACGGCCCACTGCGCCAGCACGTGCTGGATACCGGTCTGGTCGAGCACCTGCGCGCCGACGGTTTCCATTGGCAGCCGGAAACACCGCTGGACTGGATGGTCTGCGACATGGTCGAACAGCCGCGCCGCGTGGCCGAGCGCATGGGCACCTGGCTGCGCGAAGGCTGGTGCAAGCACGCCATCTTCAACCTGAAGCTGCCGATGAAGAAGCGCTGGGATGAGACGCGCCTGTGCCTGGATCTGTTTGCCGAAAAAGCAGACAAGCCGCTGACGATCCGCGCCAAACAGCTGTATCACGACCGTGAGGAAATTACGGTGTTCGTGACTCCGCGGCCAAAGGGCGCTTGATTTGAAGCCCTCTCCTGCGAAGCGGGAGAGGGGCTGGGGCGAGGGCAGCTTTCTGCCTCGAAATTCCCTGTAGTGCCGAGCCATGCTCGGCAGGAGCGTTACCGGAACAATGATCGGTAGTGCCGAGCCATGCTCGGCATCGGCATTACCGGTAAAGCCTCTGCCGAGCATGGCTCGGCACTACCGATCATTGTTCCGGTAACGCTCCTGCCGAGCATGGCTCGGCACTACCTGCGCCGCTGCCAAAGTTGCCCAAGCAACCACACTCCGCTTCCCTCCAAGCCTCTGGCACACTCCCACTTCCACCAACACGGAAGTCGCCGCCATCGCCTGCCAGATCACCCGCGCCCGCATCGCCGCCCTCGCGCTCATCACCCTGAGCAGCACTGCTTTGGCCGCCGACACCTTCATCGCCCGCGACCACGTCGGCGATGGCACCTTCACCATCGGCATCGAAGGCCCGGCGACCGGCCCGGATGGCGCGCTGTACGTGGTCAACATCGGCAAGGACGGCACTATCGGCCGCGTCGATGAAACCGGCAAGGCGGCGCTGTTCCTCACCCTGCCCGAAGGCAGCATCGGCAACGGCATCCGCTTCGGCAGCGATGGCACGATGTATATCGCCGACTACCCGCGTCACAACATCCTGCGCGTGGCACCTGGCTCAAGCAGCGTCAGCGTGTTCGCGCATCTTGCAAACGCGCACCAGCCCAACGACATCGCCCTCGCCGCCGACGGCACGCTTTACGCCAGCGATCCCAACTGGGCCAAGGCCGATGATGGTCAGCTATGGCGCATCGAGCGCGACGGCAGTGTGCACCTGCTCGAAACAGGCATGGGCACCACCAATGGCATCGAGGTCAGCCCCGATGGCCAGCGCCTGTACGTCAACGAAAGCGTGCAGCGCAATGTCTGGGTCTACGACCGTGCCGCCGACGGCAGCATCAGCAACAAGCGCCTGCTGATCCGTTTCGATGACCACGGCATGGATGGCATGCGCTGCGACACCGACGGCAACCTCTACATCGCCCGCTACGATGCCGGCGTGATTGCGGTGGTATCGCCAGATGGCAAGCTGCTGCGCGAAGTGCAGTTGAAGGGCCGCAAGCCTACCAACCTTGCCTTCGGCGGCAGCGACGGCCACCAAGTCTTCGTTACCTTGCAGGATCGCGGCGCGGTGGAAACCTTCCAGGCCGACCGAGCGGGGCGTGAATACGGCCTGCGGCAAGCTGCCAAACCCTGAGCCCATCAGTCTCAGCTGCTGCAATCCAGATCAGGCATGCTGTAGGTCATGGGAGGAGCCGCAATGCACAGCATCGAACTGAAGGACCCAGCCAGCTTCGGCAATGAGTTTCTGCGCCTGACACTGATGCAGGGCTTCCAGTCACTGACCAAGCGTGATCTGGAATTGCTCATTTTCGTGTTGATTGAGCGCGATGGCGCGATCAATCGCAGCGATTCCAATGCCACCGTTGCCCTGCAACTGCGGGTCACTCCCGCCAAGGTCAAAGGCCTGCGTCGCGATGGCTACGCGCGCTGGCGCGCCCTGGTGCCAGAGGAAGGTGAGGCCGCCCTGCAGCGCATCGTCGCTGCGGTGCTGACCGAGGCCAATCTGCGCTCAGGGGCAAAACACGTCAGCGAACGCAGCCGCAAGGAAGGCTTCCTCGCCATCCGTATCGAGCACCCGGACGATGCGCAGCGCTTCGAGCAGGCCATCCTTGATGTCGGCGCCATCCCGGTCTATGAGCGCAACCGCGAAGTGGTGGCGGTACGCTTCGACACCCTGCTCAACATTGCCGAACGCTGGAATTACCTGCAGCCTGATCCGCAGGCCACATTGGATGCCTTGAAAAAGCTGGCCCCTTCCTCGGAAGAAGTCGTCGAGCTGTTGAAGAAGGACGTCACCCAACTGCGCTGGGTTGACCTGCGTCGCGCGCTCAACAGCCTGGGCGCAAAGGCGATCAGCTCCACCGCCGAGGGTGGTTTGAAAGGCCTGTTGAAACTGGTGTTCCCGTTCATCCCGGGCTGAATCATCCGCAACGAGTGCAATGCCTGCATGCTTTTTTGAGCGGCACTTAACTTTGCAGGGAAGAGCATTGCCCCGGTGATACGCCATCACCGCGAGGAAGGAGAACCAACATGAACATGCGCCGCCTGCTGCCGGCTCTGCTGCTTTGCACAGCCACAACAGCCGCTTTCGCCCAGCAAACCGGGAAGGTCACATTGGATGAGAACGGCACCCCGGTTACCATCACCTCCGAGGAGCCCAACTCCATCAAGGGCGACTACCATATCGACTTCGCCAAGCTGGACCGCAACCACGATGGCTATATCAGCCGCGCGGAAGCCAAAGCCGACCCCACCCTTGAGCGCGAATTCGATGCCATCGACACCCAGCATACTGGTCGTCTGAGCAAGGCCCAGCTGGAAGGTTGGCTGAAGAAGTAAGTGGCCAAGGCGACGGTATCCGGGCGATTCCCCACTGACCCAGAGGTCCCCGTGTACACAGCGTTCCGCCTTACCCTGTTGTTGTCCAGCGCACTGCCGTTTGCCTCATTGCATGCTCAAACCGCGCCGCCTCAAGGCGCGGTAACGGCACCGCTGCAGGAAGCCCCGGTGCATGTACGGGAACAGCCGCTGGCTACCGGCAACGTCACCCATTCCACCCGGATTCTGATGCCCACCGACCAGGCCCAGGTCACCGTTCGCTCGATCCAGCCGGACAGCGTGATCGGCAATTACCGTATCGACTTCGAGGCGATGGATGTGGATGGAGATGGCTTCATCAGCCGCGAGGAAGCGCAGGCCAATCCGGCCCTGGCTGACGAATTCAATGCCCTGGATACGGCGCGGCGCGGCAAGCTGTCGCGTGAGCAGTTGGCCGGCTGGCTGCGCTGAAGCATCACCTGTAGTGCCGAGCCATGCTCGGCAGGCGCTTCACCTGTAGTGCCGAGCCATGCTCGGCAGGCGCTTCACCTGTAGTGCCGAGCCATGCTCGGCAGAGGCTCTATCGGCAATGCCCAGCCG
>NZ_JBRREH010000065.1:0-27431 GCF_056760175.1 Stenotrophomonas sp. STEN021
GATGAAATTAGCGCTATGGAACCACCCGATCCCATCCCGAACTCGGAAGTGAAACGTAGCCGCGCCGATGGTAGTGCAGCCTAAGCTGTGCGAGAGTAGGTCATCGTCAGGATTCAAACCAAAAACCCCGCTGCCAGAAGCAGCGGGGTTTTTCTTTGTGCGAAACAAAGGCGCACGCGTACCTGTAGGAGCGGCGTAAGCCGCGAAGCTCGTAGCAACAACGACGCGGAAGGGCTTGAGCGAAGCTGGAAGCTAGGAGCTAGGAGCTAGGAGCTAGGAGCTAGAAGCTAGAAGCTAGAAGCTAGAAGCTAGAAGCACCCCCATCCGCCCTTCGGGCACCTTCCCCCGCAGGCGGGAGAAGGGAAAGAAAGAGCAGAAGCCAAAGCCAAAGCCAAAGCCAAAGCCAAAGCCAAAGCCAAAGCCAAAGCCAAAGCATGGGGCTCTGCATGCTCCGCGCGTAACGCCCCTGCCGAACATGGTCCGGCACTACGGTTTCGCCGGTCCTGTTGGTGAACCGTCACCAAAACCGTTGGAAGCTTAGAGGCTCGCTGTCACCGCAGGCGCACAGCGGCCATTGTCGTCAGCTTGTTCGAACCATGTGTTCACCGCGCCCGATAGACGATCCAGACGCATCGGCAATGTCAGGTGGTCTTCGGCTGCGACTTCAAGATAGCGCGCGTGCGGTGCGGCCGCCGCCAACGCACGGCCCTGTGCTACCGGAATGTGTTCGTCATCGCGGCCATGTATCAACAGCACGCAGGCTGGAACCTGTGCCAAGGCCTGGCCGACGTCGACCTTGTCCAGATTGATGCCCAGTTTGCGATCAGTGGTGGCGATGGCTTCATCCAAGCCGCGACCACCGTACTGCCAGCGCGCCAGCGGCAGGGCGACATAGTCGCTCCAGCGTTCCGGAGGCTTGGCCAGCATGTGCGGCACCATCGTGCGGATTGCTTCGCCGGCGTTGTCGAAGGATTCCATGGCCACGACGCTGCGTAGCTGCGGGCCCAGCTCACGTGCGGCGAAGATCGCGGTTGCGGCACCGTAGGAAACGCCGAGCAGGTGCACCGGGCCGCTGATCTTGCCTTCGCGCTTCAGAGCTTTCAGTGCCGCGACTACATCCTCGCCTTCGCGGGTGCCGTAGCCGGAAAGTGCATGACCCGAACGACCGTGATTACGCAGGTCCAGCGCGATTGTGCGGTAACCCTGTTGTGCCAATTCCAGTGACCAGGGCAGCAATGAACCGCCGTCCATCATCCAGCCGTGCAACAGGATCACCGTGCCGCGTGGCTGGATGTGGTTCTCGATGCTTGGTGCCGATGCTTCCAGCGAGAACTCCGGGAAGCGTTGGCCCTTGCCGAGATAGCGGTAGTCCAACCGGTAGTCGCCTGGCTCGAATGACACCCAATGCAGGGCAACGCCATCACTGCCAGTAACGTTGCCCTGCTGATGTGGCAGGTTGGCGAGCAGTGCGTCGATGCGTTCGGTGGGGACCAGCGGCGATGTGCCACCAGGCGCGGCCAAGCGCTCACTGAGTGAAAGCGGGGGAACGGGAGATGAGAGGGCAAAGCCAGCCAGCATCACGCAGACGCCAGCCAGCGCCAGCGAACGAAGCATGGCGGGAACCGGTTTGGTGAGCCTGCCACGGTAGTGACAATGCAGCGCCGCATCTACCGCGTGGCGATGACAGGCAGATGACCGTTGTGTGGTGTTTGGGTTGCGGCGGCCGGTATCGGCTGGGCTGGGGACCTTGCCCTGATCGAAACTGGTGGGCGTGGGAGGCTGCGGCAGTTTGTAGGAGCGGCGTGAGCCGCGAAGCAGACCGTGTACCCGTGATCAATGAGCGTGCAATTGCAGCTTGTTCTGTCTACCGAACAGCGATGTTGGGTTATCTGGTGAGGCGGGTAGAGCGGCCCTCACCCCAACCCCCGCTACGCACTCCGGCCCTCGCGCCAGCGCAAGGGCGCTCAAGTGGCCGCGAACCGGTGGTTCGCAAGCGGCCCCTCTCCCCCCGCAGGCGGGAGAGGGGCTTCAAGCAAAGCGCGTTGGATGGTCGACTGTGCGGTCGCCATCCAGCGCCGTTGTTACCTCGATCAGAAACGCTGCTGGTACTTCATGTACATGAAACGACCGATGTCGAAGCCACCGTAATAGGTGAAGCTGCTGTTCGGCTGGCTGTACATGATCGGGCCTTCATGCTTGAACACGTTGTTGAGGCCCAGCGACACGGTGCCGTTCCACGGCATGGCATAGCGCACCTGCAGGTCGTGGAAGGTGTTGGAGCCCAGCTTGCGGCTCGGCTGCATGTCCGTGTACGGCGACTGGAAGTCCGGGATGTTGCACTCCGGGCCGCCGTCCAGATCGTAGGAGCACTTCTCCTTCATGCTGGAGTAGTAACGGGTAGCCCAGCTCGCGCCGAAGTTGCCGTTCTGCCAATCCAGCGTGAGGTTGGAGCGCACGCGGAAGTTGCCTTCCCAGCCGGTGAACTCTTCGACCGGGGTGGTGGCGACGTTGTCGCTCTTGCGCGAGAGGTAATCCACATACGTGGTGTTCCAGCGCAGCGACAGCTGGCCGTGGGCCATTTCCGGCAGGCGATAACGGACGCCGAGGTCGTAGCCTGCGGTTTCCTGGTAGCCGGCGTTGTTCAACGAGCGGTTCATGCCGCTGACCTGGCCCTTGTTGGTTCCGGAGCTGTAGCGGGTGAAGCGGTCGCAGGCCGAGGCAATGCCCTGCACATAGCACTGGTTGAGGATGTCGGTGGCCGACTCACCAACGATGACGTTGTCGATGCGGATCTTCCACCAGTCCAGGCTCAGGTCCAGGCCGCTGACGAAGTCCGGGCTGTAGACCAGGCCGACGGTCCAGGTCTTGGCGGTTTCCGGGTTCAGCGCGGCGTTGGAGCCCGAGGTGAAGTCGGTGACGGCCTGTACGCCGGAGGTGGTGGCCAGTTCGCCGTCGCCGGTCTTCTGGCGGAAGCCTGCGCCCATGCCGGCAGCGGTGCAGCGTGCTGCCACTTCGGCATTGCGTGCGGCCGCACCGAACGAACGATCGCAGGGGTCGGTGACGCGGTCGCGGGTGGTGACGGTGCCGCCGTACAGATCGTCAACGGTAGGCGCACGGAAGCCGGTGCCGTAGGTGGCACGTACCAGCAAGGTGTCGATCGGCTTCCACTTCAGGCCGAACTTGCCGTTGGTGGTGCCACCGAAGTTGTTGTAGTCCGAGTAGCGGCCGGCCAGGTCCAGCGACAGCTCGTGCACAAACGGCAGATCAGCCAGCAGCGGAACCTGTACTTCCAGGTAGACCTCGTCCAACTTGTAGTCGCCACGCGTCGGCGCACCGCTGGTGCCGGCGATCTGGCCGTTCTGCACCATCAGGTCCGGGGTGTAGCTGGCTTCTTCGCTGCGATGCTCAACACCCATCGCCGCCATGATGTCACCGGCCGGCAGGCTCGCCAGCGAACCGGAGATGTTGGCGCTGACCACTTGGTGGTGCTGCGGATTTCATCGTTGAAGCGGGTGAAGATGAAGTCGCGCACCGCCTTGTCGCTGAGTGAGCCGGGGGTGTTGCTACCCGCTGGTGCCAGCGGATTCCACGGCACGCAGCCTTCGATCACGTTGCCGACGCTGCCGCAACGGGCCACGCCGGCGGCATCGATGAAGGACGGGCCGACGGCCAGGTTGACGTTGGGCTGGTACATGCTCTGAAGGGTGCGACGCTCGCCTTCATTGCGGTTGAACATGTAGCTCACGTTCCAGTCCCAGAACCGCGAGCCGGTCTCGAAGCTGCCTTCCAGGCCGACGCTGGCACGCTTGGTGGTCAGGGAGTTGTTGGTCGCACGCGGGTATTCCTCGGTGCGGCGCGAGAACAGCACGTCCTTGCCCCAGTGGTTGAACGCGCTATCGGCCGAGAGTGCGGCGCGCGCACCGCTGGCAGCCTGCGCAGCCGACACCGAGTACGGGTAACCGGCAAGTTGCTTGACCGACTCGCGCTCGCTGTACAGAACGTCGGCGACAACGCGCAGATCATCTGTGATCTGGAAACCAGCATTGGCAAACGCCGACTTGCGCTCCAGCGAGGAGAGCAGGGTCATGTTGGTCTTGGTGTTGGCATAGGTGGCCGGATCGCGCGGCTTGAAGTTGGCCACGTTGCTCGGATCACCACCCGGGCCGACGCTCAGCGTCTTGCCGTCGACGGTGACCGAGCCCCACTCGGTGGTGCCATTGAGCCCGTCGGCGGGGTGATAGGGGCCATTGGGATAGGCGGTGAATTCACGCGCGCCACCCAGTACCGGGTCTTCCTCGGACTTCTCTGCGCCGATGCTGAACCAGCCGCGGTCGAAGGTCTTGCCGAAGTTGGCGCTGTAGGAGCGCTTCTGGCCGTCGCCTTCGCCGTACTGGCCGACATAGGCGCTGGCGTTGCTGCCGTCGAAGTTCTTGCGGGTGATGACGTTGACCACACCGGCGATGGCGTCCGAGCCGTACAGTGCCGAGGCACCGTCGGTCAGCACTTCAACGCGCTCGACGATGGCCGATGGAATCGAACCGACATCGGAGAAGCCGCCGGCGCTGACGCCCATGCGGCGGCCATCGATCAGCACCAGGGTGCGTTCCGGGCCAAGGTTGCGCAGGCTGACATACATGCCGCCGTAGTCGCGGCCGGAGGACAGCGCCGAGGCGCGGCTCAGCGACGGCGCGCCGGCAGCGGTGACGTCCTGCAGAATGTCGGCGACGTTGACGTAGCCCTTCTTCTCGATTTCCGCACGGCTCAAGGCGATGACCGGCTGTGCGGTCTCAACGCTGGCTTGGCGGATGCGCGAACCGGTGATCTCGACACGGTCCAGCGTGGTGGTGGTTTCGTTTGCGTCCTGTGCGAACGCGGTGAGGCTGCAGCTGCCGAGCAACGCGAGGGTGATCGCGGAGCACAGCGGGGTCGACTTCAAATACATCGCTTTCGGTTTTCCTTTATACCAACTACAAAAAAGGCGCCCTTGTGGGGCGCCGTCACAGATGCATCACCGCTTGGGGGAGGGACGCAGCATCTGCCATCACAGCTCCGCTGGCCGCCGGGACTTGGGCGGGGGCGCATGATGACCGAAACAGATGGATGCGTGAAGGTAGACTTTCCGCCAACCCACCTGCACGCAGGCAGGTGGGTTGCTGGCCTGGCGAGCTGCGCCGCGTTGAATCAGGTCTCGCGCAACGCGGTGGTGATCGGCAAGCGCGCCGCGCGCAATGCCGGGAACAGGCCGCCAATCAAGCCAATCCCCAGTGCCCACTTCAGGCCGCTCCACAACAATGGTGGCGAGACCTTGAACTGGAACACCACCTGGCTGAAGTTGTTGCCCAAGGTTGATACGGTGAAGTTGTTGAACGCCAACCATGCAACTACACCACCGAGCAGGCCGCCCAGCAGTGCGAGCAACATGGTTTCCAGCATTACCGCAGTGACCACCGGCACGCCGCGGAAGCCGATTGCACGCAGCGTGGCGATCTCCCGCGCACGTGTGGCGACGGCGGCATACATGGTGTTGAGCGCGCCGAACACCGCACCGACCGCCATGATCGCACCGATCACCGTGCCCAGTATCTTGAGCAGTTTGTTCAAACCGCCGCCCTGCTTGCTGTAGTACTCGGCAGTGGTCTCCACATCCAGTTTCAGGCGCGGATCGTTGGCCACTGCAGCCTTGAATGCCTCAAAGCCTTGTTTGCCATCGGTGCGTACGTTGATCGATTGCCAGGCGCTGCGGTTGTAGGTGGTTGCGAGGGTCTGCGCATCGGTCCACAGCTCCGAATCATGCGCATCGCCGGATTCGAAGATGCCGACCACGGTCCATGCCTGATTGCCCAGCATCAGTTGCTTGCCTACTTCCAGCCCCTGGAACTGTTTCTGCGCACCACGGCCGGCGACGATCTCGCGCAGGCCGGCACCGAACTTGCGGCCTTCGACCAGGCGCACTTTGTCATGCACTGCCCAGGCCTTCTCACCGACGCCACGGAACTGCGCGTTCACATCGGTGCCGTCGCCGCGCGAGGTGAGGTTCACCACCTGCGAGACTTCAGCCGACACCAATGGCCGACCATCCTCGCCGCGTTTCACACCCGGCAGGGTTTCCAGCAGGGGGACCTGATCGCGGGTGATCACCGAGTTGGTCTCGGCCTGCGAGCCACCGCGCAGGACGATTGCGGTGCTGTCGTCACCGGTGCTTTCCAGCGTGGCCTGGAAGCCGTGGCCCATCGCCAGCATCGCCACCAGTACGCCGACCACACCGGCAATACCAATCACGATCACTGACGAAGCGCCCCAGCGCTGCGGCAGGCTGGCAAGACCAATCCGGGTTGCAGCCAACGCCAAGCGTCCGGTGCGCGTGAGCATCAGCCACAACGCGATCACCACCGCGAGCACCGCCACACCTATCCACGGCAGTGCGATCCACACACCAAGGCCGACTACCAGCAGCAGGATAACCAGCGCATTCGAAAGAAAATTCTTCATGTTGTTGTCCTCAGCGCCCGGCCAATGCGTCGACGATCTTCAGGCGCTTGGCCCGTAGCGCCGGCAGCACGCCCACAACCAGCCCGATCACCACGATCAGGACAGTTCCCACGATCCAGGTCTGTGCCGGTACATGCGGAGGCAGCATGCCCATGGTCTGCGGTGCCAGTACCGGCAGTACCACTGCAGCCAGCCCCAGCCCGATGGCACCACCCAGGCCGACCAACACGATCGACTCCACCATCACCAGCATCAGCATGGTGCCGTCCTTGAAGCCCAGCGTCTTCAGCGTGGCCAGCTCAGGTACGCGCTCGCGCACGGCCTGGGCCATGGTGTTGCCGGTGAGCAGCAGCAGGGTGAAGAACACCGCACCCATGATCGAGGTGACGATCATGCCGATATCGGCGAACTGCTTGATGAAGGCCTGCTGGAAGGCAGACTCGGTCTGGCTCTTGGTTTCGTGATCGGAGTTGGCCGAAATTGCGTCGATGGCCTGGGCAACGCGCGAGGCGTGATCAGGGTTGTCCAGGCGCACGGTGTACCAGCTGACCTGGTTCTTGATGTAGTCGTTGGATTCGTCGAAGTACTTCCAGTTCATCATCAACTGACGTTCTTCGTTGGCGGCGGTTGCGGTGTTCTTCGACTTGAAGATGCCGACCAGCTGCAGCGGCCAATCGTTGCTGCCACCGCGCGGGAAGATGGTGGCCTGCAATGGAATGGTGTCACCGATCTTCCAGCCGAACTGCTTGGCCAGCGACTCACCGACGACGGCGCCAGTGCGCGTGTTGCGGAATGCATCGACCTGTTCTTTCGGGATCTCGAACTCGGTCATCAGATCAAAGTAGTTGGGTGCGACCGAGAAGTTGGGGAAGAAATTCTTCTGGTCCTGGTAGATGCCGCCGAACCACATGGCATAGGTGACATCCTGGACACCTTCGACCTGGCGGATCTGTGACTCCAGGCGGATCGGCAGCGACTGGGTGATGGACAGCCGTGAAGCCACCACCAGCCGGTTGGCACCGGCCACGCTGTTGCCGCCATTGGCAAAGGCCACCCGCACCGAATCGAGCATGCCGAACAGAAGGAAAGCGGTGACGATGGACAGCAGGGTGAACAACGTACGTGTGCGGCTGCGGAACAGCTGCGCCCAGATCAATGAGAAGTACTTCATGGCCGTGCTCCTCAGTGCACCGGGGCGTCGACCAGCTCGCCCTTGTCCAGATGCACGGTGTGGGTGGCGTACTCGGCGGCCTTGGGATCATGGGTGACCATGATGATGGTCTTGCCGTGTTCGCGATTGAGCAGCTGCAGCAGGCCCAGTACTTCCTCCGCGCTCTGGCGGTCGAGGTCGCCGGTGGGTTCGTCGCAGATCAGGAAGGTGGGATCGGAAACGATGGCACGGGCAATGGCCACGCGCTGCTGCTGGCCGCCGGAGAGCTCGTTGGGGCGATGGTCGCGGCGATCGGCCAGGCCGACCAGGGTCAGCGCGATCTGCGCGCGGCGCTTGCGGTCGGCGGCGTTGAGGTTGGTCAGCAGCAGCGGCAGCTCGACGTTCTTCTGCGCGCTGAGCATGGGCATCAGGTTGTAGAACTGGAATACGAAGCCAACGTGGTGGCTGCGCCAGGTGGAAAGCTGGCCGGCGCTGAGCTGGTCGATGCGCTGGTCTTCGATGTTGATCTCGCCACCGCTGGGGGTGTCCAGGCCGCCGATCAGGTTGAGCAGGGTAGTCTTGCCGGAACCGGACGGACCCATCAACGCGACGAAGTCGCCGCGGTCGATATCCAGGTTGATGCCGTGCAGGACCTGCACTTTTTCCGGGCCACGCTGGTAGGTCTTGGTGATGTTGCGCAGGGAGACGAGGGTGCTCATGGATGATCCTCAGCAGTGACGCGGTGGTGTTTGAGATGGGATATCGGAAGTTCGATGCCGGACGTTTGAATGCTTTGCTTCTGGTTCCCTCCCTTTGCCGAAGGCAAGGGGAGGGCTAGGGAGGGGGGCTCTGGCTCTGGTTTCAGCTCTAGCTCTAGCCGTGGCTGTGGCTCTAGCTGTTGCTTCCGCCGTTGCCGTTGCTTTCCCCTCTCCCGCCAGCGGGAGAGGGGAAGGGATGAGGGCAGCTTTTGCTCCTGCCGTTGGCTTCTGCAGTGCCTGTGCTTCAGGTGGTTGACTGCTGCAACGACAGCAACAGCAACAGCTTTCGCTCCCCTATGGGGAGCGAGCACACCTTTCTTTGCTTGTGCAAAGAAAGGTGGCCCAAAGAGGCGCCTTTTCAACAGCCGAATGGCTGGTCAAGCACACCCTGCCTCCGCGCCCACGATGCTCCGCATCGCGGGTCCACTCCGCTGCCGGGATTTTTCGACGAGACATCCCTGTCTCGTCGAAAAACGACGTGCATCCATGCACGTCGCCCCGTCGGGGTCCTGTCCGTCAGCTCCGTCGCTGCGGAAGGGGCCCGATAAGGCAAGAGCTAAAGCTAAAGCTGCCCTCATCCCAACCCTTCTCCCGCAGGCGGGAGAAGGGCTAAAGCAACAGCCAAAGCAACAGCCAAAGCCAAAGCAACAGCAACAGCAACAGCAACAGCAACAGCAACAGCGCTACTTCAGCGCATCAGGTGATTCGCGCCAGCGCGGCAAAGATCACAAGCCCGCGCTTACTTCTTCGCGTCTTCCAACATCACCTTGTCGCCATCCTTCAATTCCGCTGCAGGGCTGAGCACCACCGTCTGTCCGGCACTCAATCCCGACAGCACCTGCTTGTCCTTGGCCAGGACCTGGCCCAGTTCCAGCGTCTGCTGTTTCACCTTGTCGTCGGCCTGCACTACGAAGGCGACTGGCTTGCCATCACGCTCGACAATCGCGGCAGCCGGTACGCGCACACCCTTCGGTGCTTCAGTGCCGGCAGCAGCGGCCTTTTCAAGGAAGCTCACCCGTACGCCCATCTCCGGCACGATGCGCGGGTCCTTGGCCTCCAGGGCTACCCTGACCTTCACCGTGGCCTTGCCGCGATCAGCAGTGGGAATGATGGCGATCACATGGCCCGGGATCTTCCAGTCCGGATAGGCATTGAGCACGATTTCGACCGGCATCTTTGGCTGAACGCGGCCAATGAAGGCTTCGCCTACTTCCACTTCCACTTCCAGCGATTCCATGTCGACGATGGTGCCGATACCGGTACGGGTGAAACCACCACCGGCCGACAGCGGCGAGACGATCTCGCCCGGCTGCGCAGCCTTGGCGGTGACCACGCCTGAGAACGGTGCGCGCACCACGTTGTTGTCCACGCCCAGGTCGGCGATGGCCAGCGCGTCCTGCGCGACCTTGGCGTTGTGGCGTGAAGTGGTGAGCTGCGCGCGCAGGCTGTCGCGCGCGGCCACGGCTTGGTCGTACTGCGAGCGCGAGACCAGCTGCTGGCCTACCAGTGATTGCAGGCGGCCCGCTTCAGCTTCGGCCTGGCGCAGCTGTGCCTGCAGGCCCTCGCTCTGGCTGCGGGCGGCATCGAGCTGGGCGGCGTTGAGGCTGCGCTGGGCGTTGGCGTCGATCGGGTCCAACGTGGCCATTACCTGGCCTTCTTCAACCCGCATGCCTTCCTCGATCATCACCTCGCGGACCTTGCCGGTGATCTTGGCCGATACCGTCGCCATGCGCCGGGCCACCACATAGCCGCTGGCGTCCAGCACCGAGCTGGTTCCGGCACCGGCCTGGTTCATTGCCACCACCGGTGCGGTCTGCACGGTCACTGGCTTCTTGCCGCCGAGCAGGGCGCCAATGCCCAGTACCAGCAGCAAGGCCAGCACCAGCCCGATCACGACCCACAACCAGCGCCGCGCCGGTGCAGGGCCACGCGGTGACGGGGCGGAGCGGTCGATGCGGAGTTCCTTCAGCAGTTCAGCGGATGAATTCATGGGTAGCAGGACGGCGTGGGATGGGAAATGTGACCGCAACTTAGCGCAATTCGCGGCATCAGGCAGCGAAGCAACGGACTGGGCGAATCATAGGTGCCGCTGTGCCCGCTGCGCAGGTGACGGCTGTCATGTGCTTTGCCTGATCGCTTTCACTGGGGGGCGCGGCAGCTGCGACCTAAGGTACTGCCATTCCCTGGAGAAGGCCGCGGCAATGGCAGCACACAGTGAAGTACTGGCAAGCCTTCGAGGCGTGCACAAACACTATGGCGCAGTAACGGCCCTGGATGGCGTTGACCTGGAACTGCAGGCCGGCCAGGTGCTGGCGTTGCTCGGGCCCAATGGTGCCGGCAAGACCACCGCCATCAGCCTGCTGCTGGGCCTGCTGCGCGCCGATGCCGGCCGGGTCCAGTTGTTCGGACAGGACCCGCAGCAGTTGGCGGCACGGCGGGGCATAGGGGTGATGCTGCAGAGCGCCGCGCTGCCGGAAACCTTGAATGTGGCCGAGCTTGTCCAGCTGTCGGCCAGTTACTACCCGCTCCCTCGACGCCTTGCCGAAACCGCCGCTTTGGCCGGCATAGAGGATCTTCTGAAGCATCGCTACGGCAGGTTGTCCGGTGGCCAGCAGCGGCGAGTACAGTTCGCCTTGGCGGTGTGCGGGCGACCACGGCTGCTGTTCCTGGACGAACCCACGGTTGGCCTGGACCTGCCGGCGCGGCAGCAGTTGTGGACGACGGTGCGGGCATTGGTCGCTGAGGGGACTGCGGTGGTACTCACCACCCACTACCTGGAGGAGGCCGAGCGCCTAGCCGATCGTGTCTGCGTTTTGTTGCGTGGCCGCATCGTCAGCGACGGCAGCGTCGATGCACTGCGTGCGCGGGTCACCCATCGCAGCATCCGTTGCATCAGCGCGCTGGCGGTGGAAATGGTGGCAGCTTGGCCGGGGGTGTTGCAGATCAGCCGCGACGGCGATCACCTGCAGCTGCGCAGCGACCGTGTCGAAAGCGTGGTACGGCAGCTGCTGCAGGCAGACCCCGCAGTTTCCGGACTGGAAGTGCAGGCGGCGGGCCTGGGTGAAGCCTTCACCGATCTGACCGCTGCCGATGCTGCACAGATACAACGCGAGGCTGCCTGATGAATACCCACTACGAACCCATGCTGCCTGTGATGTCGTCCCGCCGCGTGCTGGGCGCCTACCTGCAGGAGACCCGTGCCGAATGTCTGCGCTACCTGCGCTCCCCCGGTTTCGTGTTGCCTACCTTGTTGTTCCCGGCGGTCTTCTACCTGTTGTTTGCGGTGCTGCTTGGTCACGCCCAGCCCGCCGATGCTGCACGCTACCTGCTGGGCAGTTATGTCACCTTCGGGGTCATGGCGCCGGGGTTGTTCGGCTTTGGCATCGCGCTGGCACTAGAGCGCGACAACGGCCTGCTCACCCTCAAACGCGCGATGCCGATGCCGCCGCTGGCCTATCTGCTCGGCAAGATGGTGATGGCGATGCTGACGGCGCTGGCCATCGTGGTGATCCTGCAACTGCTGGCTACCACCGTGGCTGGTGTGCAGCTCACTGCCTCGCAGATGCTGCGGCTGACTGCGGTGGCAAGCTTCGGCACCTTGCCGTTCTGCGCGCTGGGCTTGTTGCTGGGCACGCTGGCCAAAGGCAATGGCGCGGCTGCGGTGATCAACCTGGTCTACCTGCCGATGGCGGTGCTATCCGGGCTCTGGTTCCCGTTGAGGGTGCTGCCACCGCTGTTGCGCGACATGGCCGTGATCTGGCCCAGCCACCACCTGAATATGCTGGCGCAGGGGGCGCTGGACTTCGAGGTGGGCAGTGCCTGGCCGCATGTGCTGTGGCTGCTCGCATTCACGGTGGTCGTCACCGCTGTGGCTGGCCGGCGTCTGCGTCGCCATGGCTGATGGCATCATTGCCACATTGCACAGGATGAACGCCGATGGCATTGCAGTGCCCTGAATGGTTGAAGCCGGCGCCGGACTCGGCCGTGGCCGACAACATCAAGCTCGGTAAACGGCCGTGGGTGGATGCGATACATCTGCTGTGGACGGTGTGGATATTCATCACGCCGATGTTTGGTGGCGGCTACAGCCTCAGCTGGGTGTTGATCACGTTGTGGTCGTTCCCGCTGTTCGTTCTGTTCTATGTGCTGACATTGGTCAGTGCCCGACGGCATGCACCGATCTTTGCCCTGGCGATGATCGTGCTGGCGATGGCGCTGCTGCCGATCTATCCCTCCGGCATGAGCTACTTCGTGTTCGGCTGCGTGATGCTGCGGACAAACCGGTGCATCAGCGTGCGTCAATACCTGCTGGAGCTGGCCTTGTTGAACGTCGGCTTCGTCGCGTTGGCATGGTGGATAGGCTATCCGTGGCAGGTGGTGGCCTGGATACCCGCACTTACCGTCATCATCGGCCTGATCGTCAATGTCGAGCGCACCAGCAGCGAGAAGGACGCAGCGTTGCGGCTTTCCCATGACGAGGTCCGGCGTCTGGCGGCAACCGCCGAGCGTGAGCGGATCGGTCGCGATCTGCATGACCTGCTCGGGCATACGCTGTCGTTGATCACCTTGAAAATGGAACTGTCGCGCAAACTGTTCGAGCGCGATCCGCAGCGATCACAGCGTGAGCTGGTCGAGGCCGAGCAGATCGCGCGCGATGCTTTGGCGCAGGTGCGCAGTGCGGTCACCGGCTTTCGTGCCGCCGACCTCGCCGCTGAGTTGGCGTCGGCGCATCTGCTGCTGGAATCCTCCCGCGTGCACCTGCGCTATTCGCCACCACCGGCAATGCCGGCGTGGATCGAGGCTGGCTTGTCGATGGTGCTGCGCGAGGCGGCCACCAATATCGCCCGCCATGCACAAGCCAATGAAGCCTTGATCACCATCAACGCATCGCCGGAGGCGGTGTTGATGGAGGTGGTCGACGATGGTCGCGGCGGTGTGTCGGCCAATGGCAATGGATTGGCTGGCATGCGCGAACGGGTGTTGGCCCTGGGCGGTGAACTGCAGATCGAGTCGCCGAAAGGGCAGGGCACGCGCTTGAAGATTCGCATCCCGGTACAAGCACAAGGCATGCAGTCGCAGCCGACGATGATCTCCGCGTGGACCGATACACCAGGCTCGCCGGCACAGGAGGCACGCGCATGATCCGCATCCTGTTGGCTGAAGACCAGGCCATGGTACGCGGCGCACTGTCTGCGCTGCTCAGTCTCGAATCGGACATCGAGGTCATTGGCACCGCCGCCGACGGCGAGGTGGCATGGCGTGAGCTGCAGCGACTCAAGCCTGATGTATTGGTCACCGATATCGAAATGCCATTGTTGACAGGGCTGGAGTTGGCGCAGCGCGTGCAACGTCAGCAACTACCCATCAAAGTCGTGATTGTTACCACCTTCGCTCGCAGCGGTTTCCTGCGGCGCGCATTGGACGCGGGCGTGCAAGGGTATCTATTGAAAGATGCGCCAGCTGAAAAGCTGGCCGATGCGCTGCGCCAGGTGCATCGCGGTGGCCGCGCGATTGACCCGCAGCTGGCTGTGGAAGCGTGGTCCGAGGCAGATCCACTCAATGATCGCGAGCGCCAGGTGCTGCGTTTGGCTGGTGATGGTCGCTCGGCCAATGAGATTGCCGAGCTGTTGGGTCTGTCGCATGGCACCGTGCGCAACTACCTGTCCGAGTGCATCGGCAAGCTGGGCGTGGCCAATCGAATCGAGGCGTATCGTGTGGCGCGGCAGAAAGGCTGGTTGTAGCTTCCTCCCTTGCGCCGAAGACGGAGGGAGGGTTGGGGAGGGGTAGAGCTTTTCAGCTCTTGGCAGGTTGCCAGCTTCGCGGCTCACGCCGCTCCTACAAGACAAGCTTGCATCGCTGGTGAAGCTTCTGCCGAGCATGGCTCGGCACTACACCGCTCCTGTGTTACCGCTTTCCCCGCGCCATTGCCTGGAACACGCCATCACGGCGCACCCAGGCGTGGAACAAGGCTGCGCCAACATGCATCAGCACCGTTGCGAACAGCAGGTAGGCCAGCAGGCTGTGGGCATTGCGCAGCAGTGCATACAGCGATGGCGTGTGCGGCACGATGGCCGGTAGCTGGACGCCACCCCACAGCACGATGGGATAACCGCCTGCCGACAACATCGCCCAGCCGATCAACGGCATCGCCAGCATCAACGCATACAACAGCCAATGCGAGGCGGTGGCAGCCGCTGCCTGCCATGCCGGCAGATCAGCGGGCAACATTGGAGGCTTGTGGCGCAGCCGGTTGTACAGGCGCAGCAGGGCCAGCACGAGAATCAGGAGGCCGAGTGGACGGTGCAGGTCGATCAGGCCGGGACGCAGATGCACCGAGGCAACCATGGTCACGCCGATGAACAGCATCGCCAGGATCAGCACTGCCATGCTCCAGTGCAGTACGCGTGCCAGCAGGTTGAAGTGTCCGTTGCTGCTCATGGCTGCACCTGTGCGTTGTCACGTGCGGCTTCGCCGGTGGCGCGCTCGCGCTCGCGGCGATTGAAGGACTGCGAGTACACCGCCGAGCGGGCAGCAAGGATGGGATCGTCGCTGCCTTCGATGCCCTCGGGCAGGATCAGTGGATCAAAGTTGAGGTCATTGCAGCTGCCTTGTTCCTGCGGCTGCATCTGCTCGATGTTGAGCACGCCTGCGAGCACTTGTTCGCGCTCGGCCGGCCATGGCACGGACGGGTCATTGATCGCGTCCTTTGAGCTTGCCAGGGTCACCACCAGGTTCCAGCGAACCGGGCCCTGTGCGAGCCGCTGCTGCAGATCCTGACTGAGGAAATCCACGCCGGCCTGTTCGCGGCTTGCCGCATCCAGTTCACGCGGCGTGGCCTGTGCTTGCCAGCGCCAACGCACCGCACGACGTTGCCCCTGTGCATTGGTGAACCAGAAGCTGTTGACGCTGTTGAACTCGGTGCTGGCCCAGCTGTCGGTCCATGGTGCGGTCTTGGCCCATTGGGTGAAGGCACGTGCGCTGGGGTACTTTTCCTGGATCGCCGCCAATTTTGCCGGATCCGGCTTGCCGGTGGCCGGGTCCGGGATCTGCGCGCGGGTCTGCTCGTAGAAGGCTTCCGGTGTGGCCACGGCGAGGAACGGGAAGCTGTTCATTGCCATGCGCCATTGCTGGCCGTCATCGCTACTCAGCTGCACGGCGATGCTGCGCACCCGCGCGCTGTTGTCGGCGCCATGCGGGTTGCCGCCGCCTATCGACAGGCGGCCGAGTACCGGTACGCGTTCCTGTTTGAACACACGGGCATGCGATAGCTGCGGTGCCTGTGCGCTTGGTTGGAACCAACCGCTTACGCAGACGCCTTTGCTATGGGCACGGCGGAAGCCGGGGTATTTGGCGCCGGTGGCTTCGATGGCATCGGTGAAATTCTGGGCGGTGAGCCGATCACGGCCAATCCAGCCGGCGAGCCAGGCAAAGCCGAGTGCGACTGCGCCCAGTATCAGCGCGATCAATGCAATCCAGGGCAGGGGAGAGTGCGGCTGGCTGCCGCGTGCTTGCCCGCCGTGACGGGTGAATTTGAATAGGGGCATTGCGGTACCAGTCTTGACCGACGGGAGCGTGGTGCGGCTATACGGTGGCAGAAGTGGCTGCGGAGGGCCAGCGTTACTCCCTCTCTTGCGCGTATGTGCAGGGGCTTTCAGCTCCCTCCCTTGCGCTTAGCGCAGGGGAGGGTTGGGGAGGGGGGAGCTTTTGCGTTATTGCTATTGCTTTGGCTGCTCCCGCTTCTCGCACGGATCGCGGCATGCACGTAAATCAAAATCTGAAGCCAAAGCTCCCCTCATCCCAACCCTTCTCCCGCAGGCGGGAGAAGGGCTAAGGCAATAGCCAAAGCCAAAGCAACGGCCAGAGCCAAATCAACGGCCCTCCCCTGCGCTGCGCGCAAGGGAGGGGCAGGATCACGCGCGGGCCGGTTTGCGTAGCCGCTTGCGCTCCTTGCTGCGTGCACGCCAATTGCGCCAGTGCTGCTGCAAACACGAGAAAATCACATACAGCGCCGGTGTGCTGAGCAGGGTCAGGCTCTGCGAGATCAACAGACCACCGATCATCGCGATGCCCAAGGGGCGGCGCAGTTCCGAACCTTCGCCCAGACCAATGGCCAAGGGCAACGCAGCGAGGATGGCGACCATCGTGGTCATCATGATTGGACGGAAACGCACGATGCTGGCTTCACGCACGGCTTCGGCCGGTGATTTCCCGTGCACGCGCTGCGCGACCAGTGCGAAGTCGATCATCATGATCGCGTTCTTCTTGACGATGCCGATCAACAGCACCAGGGCAATCATCGAGATGATCGACAAGTCGGTATTGGTGATCCACAAAGCCAGCAAGGCACCCATGCCCGCTGCCGGAAGCGTGGACAGGATGGTTACCGGATGCACCAGGTTTTCATACAGCATGCCGAGCACGATGTAGACCGTGGCGATGGCGGCGATGATCAGCATCAGCATTGCTACCGGGTCCATGGCCTGGCGGAAGCCGCCAGGGGCGGCCTGGCGGATATCGCCGGGCATGCGCAGGCCATCAATCACCGATTTGACGATGGCATCACCTTCACCGCTGCTTACGCCCGGTGCAAGGTTGTAGCTCAGGTCCATCACCGTGTACTGGTTCTGGTGGGTTACCTGCGACGGTGCCAGCCCGGGTTCCTGATGGGCCAGGGCGGTCAGCGGAATCATCTGTCCGCTCTTGGACGGCACGTACAGGTCTTCGATCGCGGCCGGGCTGCCGGTCTGGCTGGGCAGTGCGTTGACCACCACGCCGTACTGGTTGAGGTCGGCATAGATGGTGGAGATCTGCCGTTGGCCGAAGGCGCCATACAGCGCGCCGTCGATGGCGCCAATGGTCACGCCAAGCCGCGAGGCCTTCTCACGGTCAATGACGATCTTCTGCATCAGCCCGCCCTTGTCCACGTCCGAGCCGACATCGCGCAGCTGCGGGTGTTGCTTCAATGCGGTTACCAGTTTTGGCAGCCATTCGGCCAACTGCTCGGCGTCGTTGCCCTGCAGCGTCACGCGGTTCTGTGCGCCCTGTGAGCCGCCGCCACCGCCATCGGAGGGCAGGTCCTGGATCGCGCGCAGGCGCACGTCCAGATCCGGGAACTGCGCGGCTTTGGCGCTGAGCCGGCTGACCACCACATTGGTGGGTTCCTTGCGGCCCTCTTTCACCGTGCGTAGTTCGATATTGAACTGCGCGCTGCTGCCCTGGCGGCTGGAGCCCAGCCGTGAGCCAACCATCTTCACCGCCGGGTCGGCCAGGAAGGTATCGCTCAGCCGCCGTTGCCGTTCGCTCATTTCCTGGAACGACACCGTGGCGCTGGAACTGGCGCGGCCCCAGATCAGGCCGGTGTCCTGCTCGGGAAACTGGCCCTTGCTGACTGCGCCGGCCAGATAGAACGTCGCCGCGATCAGCAGCAACGGTGTCAGCGACAGCAGCAAGGCATGGCGCAGCGAGAAATCCAGCGCGACGGTATAGACCTTGATCATGCCCTCATGTACGCGGTCCAGCATGCGATTGGTGCGGGTATCGCGTGCGCCTTCGGCGTGCGGGTGCAGGAAGCGTGCGCACAGTGCCGGGGTCAGGGTCAACGAAACAACCGCCGATACAAGGATCGCTGCAACCAGGGTGAGGGTGAACTCGCGGAAGAATGCACCGATCATGCCCTGGGCGAAAATGATCGGCAGGAATACCGCGATCAGCGAGGCAGTGATCGAGATGATGGTGAAGCCGATTTCGCGTGCACCGGCCATTGCCGCTTCACGGCGTGGCATGCCCTCATCGAGGTGGCGCATGACGTTTTCGATCACCACGATGGCATCGTCGACGACGAAACCAATGGCGATCACCAGCGCCAGCAAGGTGAGGTTGTTGAGGGTGAAGCCCAGCGTATACATCACCAGCGCGGCACCGGCCAGCGACAGCGGGACCGTCACTGCGGCAATCAGTGTTGGCGCCAGCCGACGCAGGAACAGCGCCATGGTCAGGATCACCATCAGCAGGCTGATCATCAAGGTGATCTGCACTTCGGCCAGCGAGGCGCGGATGGTCGGCGTGCGGTCGAAGTACGGCGTCAGCGTGGTGCCTGCATCCAGGTAAGCGGTAAGTGAGGGAATTGCCGCTTTCACCCGGTCAACGGTGGCGACCAGGTTGTCGCCGCTGCGCAGATAGACATACATCAGCACGCCGCGCTTGCCATTGAACCAGGCCGCTTGATACGCATCCTGCTGGCCGTCGTACACCGTGGCCACGTCCTTCAGTCGCACCACCGCGCCGTCATGGGTGGAGATGGCGACGTTGGCGAAATCCGAGGCCTTGCGGATCTGGTCGTTGAGGATGATCGCGGTCTGGCTGGTGCCATCGCTGAGGAAGCCCAGCGGCGAGGCCACGTTGGCCGCGCGCATCGCATTGCGCAGGTCATCCGGGCTCAAGCCCAGTGCGGTCATCGCGCGCAGGTTGAGGTCCACCCGCACCGCGGGAGTGGAGGCGCCGGCGATGTCTACCTGCGAGACGCCGGGCAGCTGGCGCAGGCGCTGCGCCAGCAGCGAGTCGGCGGTGTTGTACAACTCGGCTACCGACTGTGTCTCCGAGGTCAGCGCCAGCGCGATTACTGGATCGTCGTTGGGGTTGGCCTTCTGATAAGTCGGCGTATTGATGCCGGCTGGCAGGTCAGCCATGGCCGCATTGA
This sequence comes from Stenotrophomonas sp. STEN021, assembly GCF_056760175.1. Taxonomy (NCBI): domain Bacteria; kingdom Pseudomonadati; phylum Pseudomonadota; class Gammaproteobacteria; order Lysobacterales; family Lysobacteraceae; genus Stenotrophomonas; species Stenotrophomonas sp. STEN021. Next base: position 19,094 of record NZ_JBRREH010000065.1, read on the forward strand.
TCGCGGCCTGCACGTCCTGTGCAGCCGAATCGATGTTGCGGCTGGTGTTGAACATCAGGAAGACCATGCTGCGGCCGTCGCTGCTGCTCGAACGCATGGTGTCGATGCCCGGCACCTGGCCCAGGTGCCGCTCCAATGGCGCGGTGACCGTGGCCGCCATGGTGTTGGCGTCGGCACCGGTATTGGACGCCTGCACGAAGATCACCGGTATGGCCAGATTGGGCAGGGCGGCAACGCCGAGCCGCAGATAGCAGACCAGTCCGGCGAAGAACAGGCCGATCGCCAGCAGGGTGATGCCGATCGGGCGCGAAATGAAAGGCGCGGAGATGTTCATCCGCGCTTACCATGCCGTCTGCAGGCGGGCAGCGGCGCGTTGCTCGCGGCGCTTGGCCGCCCACTCGGACAGACGCTCGAAGTACAGGTAGATCACCGGCGTGGTGTACAGCGTGACCAGCTGCGACAGCAACAGGCCGCCAACGATGGCCACACCCAGCGGGCGCCGCAGCTCTGAACCAATGCCGGTGCCCAAGGCCAGCGGCAGCGCGCCGAGCATGGCCGCGGCGGTGGTCATCATGATCGGGCGGAAACGCAGCAGGCAGGCGCGACGGATCGCGTCATAGGCGTTGGCACCGGAACGCTGCGCATCCAATGCGAAGTCGATCATCATGATCGCGTTCTTCTTGACGATGCCGATCAGCAGCACGATGCCGACGATGCCGTCCACCGACAGGCTCATGCCGCACAGGTACAGGGCCAGCAGTGCACCGACGCCGGCCGGCGGCAGGGTCGAGATGATGGTCAGCGGGTGGATCCAGCTTTCGTACAGCACACCGAGCACGATGTAGATCACCGCGATGGCGGCCAGCAGCAACAGGATTACGTCGGTCTGGCTACTGGAGAACTCGGCGGCGGTGCCGACGAACTGTGCCTGCATCTGCTGCGGAAGCTCCAGCTCGGCCACCGCCTTGTTGATCGCATCCACGCCCTCGGACAACGAGTAACCCGGTGCCAGATTGAACGATATCGTCGCCGATGGCAGCTGCTGCTGGTGGCTGACGATCAGCGGCGCGGTGCCGGGTGTGGCGCTGGCAATCGCCGACAGCGGGATGCTGCCGCCTGCGCCAAGCGCGATGCCGATATTGGCACTGCCGATGCCGGTCGCGGTGGACGAGTTGCTCGAGGTTACCTGGCCCAGCGTGGTCGCATTGCTGCCACTGAGCGTGCCGCTGCCATTGCTGCCGATTGCCAGCTGGTTCATCAGCGCATCGCTGTTGCGGAACTCCGGTGCCACTTCCAGCACCACGCGGTACTGGTTGAGCTGGGTGAAGATGGTCGAGATCTGGCGCTGGCCGTAGGCGTCGTACAGGGTGTCGTCGATGGTCTGCATCGGTACGCCGTAGCGGCTGGCCTTGTCGCGGTCCACTTCCACATGCAACGCGCGGCCATGATTGGCCAGGTTGTCGTCGACATCGGCCAGTTCCGGCAGGCGCCGCAATGCGTCGGTGACGCGCTCGGTCTGCGTGGCCAGCTCGGCGCTGTCCATGTCCGACAGCGAGAACTGGTAGGCGGTGGCGGCCACGCGCGTGTCCAGGGTCACGTCCTGCACCGGCTTCAGGTACAGGGCAACACCGGGGACGTGCGCGGCGGCGGCCTGCAGACGCGGCAGGATCACATCCAGCCCGTCACGATCACTACGGTCCTTGAGCACGATGCTCAGCTGGCCCTGGTTGAGGGTGGGATTCATGCTGCCTGCACCGATGTAAGCAGCGACGCCGGTGACGGCTTCATCGCTCTGCAACGCGGCGGCGACCGCCTGGGTGCGCTGCTGCATCTGATCGAAGGCGACGTTCTGGTCGGCGATCACCACGCCGGTGATCATGCCGGTGTCCTGGTCGGGCAGCAGGCCCTTGGGGATCACCATGTAGAGCGCTACGGTCAGCGCGACCGAGGCCAGGGCGATGCCCAGGGTCAGCGGTTGATGGTGCAGCACCCAGTCCAACGTGCGCTCATAGACCCCGACCAGGCGCGACCATGCGGTGACCTTGCCGTGCGCGGCTGCCCGCTCATGCGCGTCGTCGCCTTCGGGCAGCGCGTCCGGCTTGAGCAGGTAGGCGCACATCATCGGCGTCAGCGTCAGCGAGATCAGCATCGAGATCGACACGGCGATGGTCAGCACCCAGGCGAACTCGTGGAACAGGCGGCCGGTGACGCCCGGCATCAGGATCAGCGGCAGGAATACCGCGATCAGCGACACCGTCAGCGACAGCACGGTGAAGCCGATTTCGCGCGAACCGATCTCGGCTGCTTCCTGGCCGTCCTTGCCCTTCTCGATATAGCGCACGATGTTCTCGATCATCACGATCGCATCGTCGACCACGAAGCCGGTAGCCACGGTCAGCGCCATCAGCGACAGGTTGTCCAGCGACATGCCGGCGAAGGCCATCACCCCGAATGTGCCCAGCAAAGACAGCGGTACCGCCACCGACGGGATTACCGTGGCCCACAGGCGGCGCAGGAACACGAAGATCACCGCCACCACCAGGCAGATGGTGAGGATCAGGGTGAACTGCACATCGTGCACCGAGGCGCGGATGGTGACGGTGCGGTCGGAGAACACATCGAGCTTTACGTCGGCCGGCAACATGCCCTGCAGGTTGGGCAGGATCTGGCGGATGTTCTCCACCGTCTTGACGATGTTGGCGCCAGGCTGGCGGCGTACTTCCAGCAGCACTGCCGGCTTGCCATCGGCCCAGGCGGCGAGCTGGTCGTTTTCTACCCCATCGACCACCTTGGCGACGTCACGCAGACGCACCGGTGCACCGTTCTGGTAGCGGATGATGATGTCGTTGTAGTCGGCCGCGTCGCTGAGCTGGTCGTTGGTGGACAGCGTATAGCTCTGCGTCTTGCCGTTGAGCGAGCCCTTGGGCGCGTTGACGTTGGCCTGGGTCAGCGCACTGCGCAGGTCTTCCAGGGTCATGCCCATGTTGGACAGCTGTGCCGGGTTGACCTGGATGCGCACCGCCGGCCGCACATTGCCGGCGATGGAGACCAGGCCGACACCATCGGTCTGCGACAGGCGTTGGGCGAGGATGGAGTCGGCCAGATCGTTGACCTCACGCAGCGGTCGCGTGTCCGAGGCCAGCTTCAGGGTCAGGATCGGTGCGTCGGCCGGATTCACCCGGTTGTAGACCGGCTGATAGGGCAGCGAGCTGGGCAGGGTGGCCTGACGGATCGCTGCCTGCACGTCCTGCGCGGCGGTATCCAGATCGCGTTCCATCGAGAACTGCAGCACGATGCTGGACAGGCCCGCCGAGGAATCGGAGGTCATCATGTCCAGCCCGGAAATCTGCCCAAGCTGCCGCTCCAGCGGCGTGGTCACCAGCGAGGCCATGGTCTGCGCGCTGGCGCCCGGGTACTGGGTGGTCACCACCAGGCTGGGCGCTTCGATCTCGGGCAGGGCCGCAACCGGCAGGCGCTGGTAACCGAGGATGCCCAGCAGCATCAGCCCGATCATCAACAGAGAGGTGGCGATCGGGCGCCGGATGAAAATAGTCGAAAAGCCCACGGTCGGTTCCTGGTGCGGGGGAGGGGAGGCGGGTGCCGGCCAGCGCGTCAGCGCGGCGGGCCACCCCGTCCACCACGGCTGCCACTGCCCTTCTGGGCAGCCGCCTTGAGCTGCGCTTCGGTCGGTGCCGGCGGCGCCTGGCCCGGTGCCAGTGCATTGACCTTGCTGCCTTCCTTCAGGCGGAACTGGCCTTCGGTCACCACCTTGTCGCCGGCCTGCAGGCCTTTGCTGATCACCACGTGGCTGTCGTCGACCTGGCCGCCCTGCACCACATCACGCAGGGTGACGGTGTTGTCGGGCTTGATCAGGTAGACGAAATCGCTGGTGCTGCTGCGCTGCACGGCTTCAGCCGGCACCACGATCGCGCCCGGCAGCACGTTGAGCTTCATCTGCACATTGACGAACTGGCCCGGCCACAGCGCATCGTTGGCATTGGGGAACTGCGCGCGCAGGCGGAAGGTGCCGCTGCTGCTGCTGATCTGGTTGTCCACCACCTGCAGTATGCCGTCGGCATTGGTCACGCCACCGCCCTCGCGGTCCAAGGTGGATGTCTGCAACGGGCCCGCCGACTGCGCGCTGCGCACTGCATCAAGCTGCTGCTCGGGCAGGTTGAACAGCACATAGGCCGGCTGCAGCTGGGTGACGGTGACGATCTGGCTGCCAACGCTGACCACATTGCCCGGGTCGACCGCACGGATGCCGGCGATGCCGTTGATCGGCGAAGTGATGCGGGTGTAGTCCAGCTGCACCTTGGCCTGTGCGGCCGACGCCTGCGAGGCCGCCACCGCAGCCTGGTATTGGGTGACCTGGTTGCGCAGCGTGGTCAGGTCGGTCTGTGCCACGAACTGGCGGTACTCCGGCGAGTTGGAGCGCGCGTAGTTGGACTGCGCGGTAGCCAGCAGGGCCTCGTTCTGGCGCTTGCTGGCGACGGCCTGGTCGTACTGTGCCTGGAAGGTGCGCGGGTCGATCTGTGCCAGCAGGTCACCCTTCTTGACCGCCTGGCCTTCGCGGAAATTGACGCTGAGCAGCTGGCCGCCGACCTGCGGGCTGACGGTGACGGTATTGAATGCGGTGACCGTACCTTGCGCGGTGAGGTAGACCGGCACGTCCTTCTTCTCGGCAGCCACGGCGGTGACCGGCACCGGGTCCTTGCCCTGTTCGCCCCGGCCGCCCTGACTGGTGCCTGCCGAGCTCGCCCCGGCCTTCTGCTTGCCGCCCCCCATCACCCGGTAGCCGATACCAGCTACCAGCAGCACTGCAATGACCAGCAGTACGATCTTCCAGAAACGCGACATGCGAAAACTCCTGAGCAACCGATAGGGGGAGAACCAACAAGGCGCAGAGGATACCGCCGCGCCTGTAGTCATGGGGGCATGACCGATGGGCTAGGCATACAGACCCGTGCAGGTGGTGAACGTTCCATTGCCGTATCGGTTGACCTGACGTTGTAGTGCCGGGCCATGCTCGGCAGAGGCCTTCCCAGGGTCGCATCAGCATGCAGCTGCTTTGTGGGAGCGTTGTCAGCCGCGAAGCCGGCACCGCAGGAACCACCAACTGGTCTGTGATCTGACAGGCCACCAGCTTCGCGACTGACGCCGTTCCCACATGCAGTTGGGTCGTGATGATGGATTGCGGAGAAGGCCCCTGCCGAGCATGGCTCGGCACTACGGCGGATTACTTACATCGCGTTGGTTCCCCGCCGGCAGGCGCTTGGCCCATGATTGGCCTACATTCACCCTGTCCCGGATTGGAAGGAGAGTTGCCGATGGCCCGTAAGACCGTGTTGCTGTCCGCCTTGCTTTGCGCCCTTGCCCCGCTGGCACAGGCTCAGGATGCCGCGCAACGGCCAGAGGTGGCGGCCGCCGCTACCCGCCTGCAGCAACAAGTGGTGGATTGGCGGCGTGACTTCCACGCCCATCCCGAGCTTTCCAATCGCGAAGAACGCACCGCGGCCAAGGTTGCCGAACGCCTGCGTGCGATGGGCCTGAGCCCGAAGACCGGCGTGGCGGTACACGGCGTGGTCGCCATCATCAAGGGCGGCCTGCCCGGCCCGAAGATCGCCTTGCGCGCCGACATGGACGCGTTGCCGGTCACCGAACAGACCGGCCTGCCGTTTGCCTCCAAGGCCACCGCCGAATACCGCGGCGAGCAGGTCGGGGTGATGCACGCCTGCGGTCACGATGCACACACCGCAACCTTGCTGGGCGTGGCCGACGCACTGGTTGCCATGCGCGACAAGCTGCCCGGCGAAGTGATGCTGATCTTCCAGCCCGCCGAAGAGGGCGCGCCGCCGCCGGAGCAGGGCGGGGCCGAGCTGATGTTGAAGGAAGGCCTGTTCAAGGACTTCAAGCCGGAGGCGGTATTCGGCCTGCATGTGTTCTCCAGCGTGCAGGCTGGGCAGATCGCGGTACGTGGTGGCCCGCTGATGGCCGCGTCGGATCGCTTCGGCATCACCGTCAATGGCCGCCAGACCCATGGCTCGGCACCGTGGAACGGGGTGGACCCGATCGTGGCGGCTTCCGACCTGATCGGCACCGCGCAGACCATCGTCAGCCGCCGCGTCAATCTGTCCAAGCAGCCCGCAGTGGTCACCTTCGGTGCGATCAAGGGCGGCATCCGCTACAACATCATTCCCGATTCGGTGGAGATGGTTGGCACCATCCGTACCTTCGATCCGGACATGCGCAAGCAGATCTTCGCCGACCTGCGCACTGTCGCCGAGCACACCGCCGCTGCCCATGGCGCCACCGCCGTCACCGACATCTATGAAAAGGATGGCAACCCGGCCACGGTCAACGACCCGGCACTGACTGCACGCATGCTGCCCAGCCTGCAGGCGGTGGTGGGCAAGGCCAATGTCTATGAGCCACCGCTGCAGATGGGCTCTGAGGACTTCTCGCTGTATGCCCAGCAGGTGCCGTCGATGTTCTTCTTCGTCGGCTCCACCGGTGCCGGCATCGACCCGGCCACCGCGCCCAGCAACCACTCGCCCAAGTTCCTGCTGGACGAGAAGGCGCTGGACGTAGGCCTGCGCGCGCTGTTGCAGGTGTCGCTGGATTACCTCAATGGTGGCAAGGCGGGCTGAGTCTCGGCTGCGTTCTGAGGCGCTTTTGTAGGAGCGGCGTCAGCCGCGAAGCCGACACAGTTGGAACCACCGACGGCTCCGCAACTTGATGGACCACCAGCTTCGCGGCTGATGCCGCTCCCACATTCTGATGTGCGGCCTGATGGGCTGCGGAGAAAATCCCTGCCGAGCATGGCTCGGCACTACGGAGGGGTTGGACAGACGCGTTCCTTTGCCAGGAACGGCTCTTTTCCGGTAGCGGCCAGGGGGAGTCGCAATCCCATAAATCCCCCGCTCAACATGGCGCAATTACACTACGCCTATGAATACTCCCCAAGATTCCAGCCTCGGCCGTGAGGTCGATTACCCCAGCCAGTACGACGCCAGTCTGCTTTTCCCGATCCCGCGTGCCGGTGCCCGTACCGAGATCGGCCTGGGCAGCGAACTGCCGTTCATCGGTGAGGACCGTTGGCATATCTATGAACTGGGCTGGCTGGACGCGCGCGGTAAGCCCTGCGTGGCCACTGCAACGCTGTATGTGCCGGCGATCTCGCCGAACCTGATCGAATCCAAGTCGCTCAAGCTGTACCTGAACTCACTCAACGGGGCGCGCTTCAACCGTGCTGAAGCGGTGCGCGAGCGCATTGCCACCGATCTGTCGGCCTGCGCCGGTGCCGATGTGCGGGTCGAGTTCGGCCTGCCAGCGGTAGCCCAGGCACCGGGCGAGAGCATCGATCACCTGGATGTCGCCATCGACAGCTATGGCCCGCCCGATGCGAGCCTGCTGTTGGCCGATGCCGGCAGCGTGGTCAGTGAAACCCTGGTGTCGGCCCTGCTCAAGTCCAATTGCCCGGTGACCGGTCAGCCGGACTGGGCCAGCGTCAGCATCCGCTACCAAGGCCCACGCATCGACCGCGAAGGGCTGCTGCGTTACCTGGTCAGCTACCGTGACCACGCCGAGTTCCACGAACAGTGCGTGGAGCGGATCTTCCTGGAGCTGAGCCAGCGTTGCCAGCCCACCACGCTGGAAGTCGAGGCACGCTATACCCGTCGTGGCGGCCTGGACATCAATCCGCGCCGGTCCAGCCCCGGCCTGCCGGCCAGCACCCCGATCCGCGACCTGCGTCAATAAACATTCAGCTGCGTACGCTGGTTTTTACGTTGGCGCGATGAAACCTTAACAGGCGTCGTGCAATCGTTGCTCCCCGTCAGTCACGGAGGAGCAGCCTGGATGAGCAGTACTGATAAGAAAGCCGATTTTTCCGGTGTCACCGGCACCGTTACCAGCACCGAACAGGTGGTGGAAAAGGCGGATTTTTCCGGCGTCACCGCGACAGTGACCAGCACCGAAGAGATTGTCGGCGAGCAGCAGTACACGGTGCAGAGTGGTGACAACCTCTCCAAGATCGCCAAGAACCTGCTCGGCGATGGCAATGCATGGAAGAAGATCTTCGATGCCAACCGCGATGTCCTCGACGACCCCGACAAGATCCGCCCGGGACAGACGCTGAAGATCCCGGCGCGTCAGGGCTGATCCCCGCGCCAATACGTACGCACCTTCAAACCAGATTCGGAGCAATTCATGAAGAAGACTTCGCTTAGGGAAGGTCTGATCAAAGCGCTCTGATACTTGGATTTCAGCGTCAAGGCGCCAAGTCGACCTCGATATGATCGATTTTGCGCCGTTTCTGACGCTTTTCGACGGGTTT